>JAGVOB010000060.1 GCA_020052955.1 Candidatus Omnitrophota bacterium
ACGCATTGAAATTACGTAAGTTATGATGCCGCAAAAGTTATGACTATTACTATTTTAAAAATAATCTCAAACGAAAATATTTTTTAACAAAATACTGTTAAATGGATCTTTTATACATTCGCGGCCAGCAAAGTCCCGAGTCCGCTAAAAGCGGACGAGGGGAACAATGGCCGCTCAGTATGAGCCATACGGAAACCTCGGGCTTAAAGCCTGCGGAGTTATGGAAGGCTTTATGAAAGAGATACGCATACACGGGCGAGGCGGTCAGGGTGTAGTTACTGCAGCGGAGATACTGGCAACGGCTGCATTTTTGGATGGGAAATTCTCTCAGGGGTTTCCCACGTTTGGGAGTGAGCGTATGGGCGCTCCCGTCTACTCATTTGTAAGAATAGACGAGAAAAAGATCAGGATACACTCTAAGGTTTATGAACCTGACTATATTATAGTGCAGGACCCTACGCTTATAGGCGCAACGGCTGTTGAAGAAGGCCTCTCACAGAACGGCGTAGCCCTCATCAACAGCGAGCGAAAGCCCGAAGAGATAGGGTTAAATACGAAGGCAAGAGTTATCACAATTCCTGCTGTTAAGATAGCCCTTGAGGTAATCGGAAAGCCAATACCCAATACAGCGCTCTTAGGGGCATTTATTGCTATTACAAATCTTGTAAGCCTTGCATCCCTAAAGGATGCCATAAAGAAACGTTTTTCCGGAGAGATAAGCGAAAAGAACGTCCTGGCGGCTGAAAAGGCATATGAATTCATAAAAAATTTGCATAGTTAAAGGAGACTTAAAAACATGCTAAGATTTGTGCAGTTTACAGTGGATGCACCCGACGCCAAGAAGGTGACGGTCGCAGGCAGCTTTAATAACTGGGACGCAGAGAAAAATCCCTTGAAGAAAGACAAGGCCGGAATCTGGAAATTGAAGCTGCGCATTCCAAAAGGCTGGTATGAGTATAAATTTGTGATTGATGGAAGATGGCAGGAGGACCCGCGCTGTGTTAATTTCGTTTGCGATAGCTTCGGCGGTAGAAACTGCGCTCTTGTGGTGGAATAATGGCAAAGCTTACATTTGCTTTAATATCAAAACCCGCCTCTTCAAGGGCAAATAAGACCGGCAGCTGGCGCGTGTACAAACCAAGGTGGAAGCATGATAAATGCGTCGGCTGCAGGCTGTGCGATATTGTATGCCCGGAAGGATGTGTCTCGGGAACTGGCAAGAAAAAAGAGTCCACTATGAACGCAGATTTTATTTATTGTAAGGGCTGCGGTATATGCGCAAAAGAGTGCCCCGTTAAGGATATAGAGATGATAATGGAGGTTAAATGACGCTTGAGGTACTAGAAGGCTCAAAAGCGGTTAGCGATGTTATAGGCCTGTGTAAGCCAGATGTAATATCGGCCTATCCTATAACGCCGCAGACTCACATTGTGGAGAATCTTTCTGAAATGGTAGCAGATGGAAAGCTGAAGGCGGAGTATATCAGGGTAGAAAGCGAGCATTCTGCGGCAAGCGCCTGTCTTGGAGCTAGTCTCACCGGCGCGCGAACTTACACGGCGACCACGTCACAGGGGCTTCTGCTGATGTTAGAGGTTTTGTACAATATTTCGGCTTTAAGGCTACCCGTAGTTTTGACCTGTGCAAACAGGGCGATATCATCCCCGCTTAATATCTGGTGCGACCACCAGGATGCGATAACCTTAAGAGATACCGGCTGGATTCAGCTTTTTGCTGAAGATATCCAAGAGGCGGTTGACATGCATATTCAGGCTTATAAGATAGGGGAAGACAAGCGTGTTATGTTACCCGTCGTAATATCTATGGATGGTTTCCTGCTTACCCATACATTTGAGCCCGTAGAGGTGCCGAGTGAAGAAGATGTTGACAGGTTTCTTCCTAAATATAACCCCAAGTATTTTCTTACCACAAAGAATCCGATGACCTTTGGTTCTTTTGCGGAACCGGACAAGTATATGGAGGCAAGGTATATTTTAAACGAGGTGCTAAATCAGTCTAAGGTGGTTATAGCCGAGGTCGCAAGGGATTTTAAAGATGCATTTGGAAGATTTGGCGGAGATCTGGTGGAGGAATACAACACAAAAGATGCAGACATAGTTTTAGTGGGTATGGGCTCTATAATTAGTACCATGAAAGAGGTTACGGATGAGCTTAGAAAACGGAATAATAGAATAGGGGTATTAAAGATACGCAGTTTCAGACCCTTTCCCGACAAAGAAATAGTTAGCTGTCTGAAAGATAAGAAGAAGGTTATAGTTGTGGAAAAGGCTATTTCGCTCGGTTTTGGTTCAATTCTTGCAAGCGAGATAAAGAGCGTATTATATAATTCTGGGGCTGCGCCTAGAGTTGATAGTTTTATAGCCGCACTCGGCGGAAGAGATATATCGAAAGAGACTATAAACAAAATTATAGAGAAGTCAATGACAGAAAAAGTTGATCTTGAATTTGTAGACCTTAACAGAGATATATTGCCGGAGGATTTTTCAGAATGAGCGACAATATACTTGCATCCGGTCATACCGCATGTGCCGGATGCGGAGAGGCCCTTGGAATCAAGCTTATATTAAATGCGGCGGGCCCCAACATCATTGTTGCAAATGCTACAGGCTGTTCAGAGATATTTAGTTCGAGATACCCGGAGTCTGCGTGGGGGATACCGTGGGTTCATTCACTCTTTGAGAATACGGCTGCGGTAGCATCCGGTATAGAGGCGGCTCTTAAGGTGCTCGGCAGGGAGAGTGAAGCCAATGTCATAGCCCAGGGCGGAGATGGAGGCATGGCGGATATAGGCTTTGGCGCTTTGAGTGGTATGTTTGAGCGGGGACATAATATCCTTGCAATAACACTTGATAACGAAGCGTATATGAACACCGGCGTTCAAAGAAGTGGGCTTACGCCTTTAGGTGCACGCACAACCACAAGCCCACCGGGGGAGTTATCATGGGGAAATATTACACCTAAAAAAGATATGCCGCAGATTGCAGTGGCTCATGGTGTTTCCTATGTTGCGACAGCAACAGTGGCATATTTTAAAGATTTGGAGAAAAAGATTAAAAAGGCCTTAACGATTAAAGGCCCGAAGTATATACAGGTGCTGGTGCCGTGTCCCCTTGGATGGCAGCATGATCCGTCCTTGACAATAAGGGTTTCAAAGCTGGCCGTTGAGACCTGCATCTATCCCCTGATAGAGATAGAAAATGGAAAACTGACGAATGTAGTCAAGGTAACGAGTAAAAAACCCGTCGAGGAGTATCTAAAGCTTCAGGGCAGATACAAGCATCTCTTTGGAAGAGAGGGCGCAAACGAGCACTTGGCTAAGATACAGGCTATAGCGGATGAGAATGCGAAGAGGTATGGCCTGGTGTAATTGTCCCGCCCTTTCTGACTACGAAGAAAAGCCTTATAGCAAGAAAGAGCGGGATTAATTCGTCCGCCTCGGGCGGACTCATTAAAAGGAGGTTTTTTAGTAAGATGGCTTATATAATAACCGATGACTGCGTAAAATGCGGACTGTGCGCAATGGAATGCCCTAAGAAGGCAATAACCGAGCAAGAGACAAAATATATTATAAACACCGCACTCTGTGATAATTCAGGTAAGTGCGTAGAGGTTTGCCCCGTAGGTGCAGCGAAGCCGAGTTAGGCATAAAAATTGTGATAGAAAGTCAGCCATCCTAAATAAAAATCCCTCCAACCTTTTCTTATAAACAGGTGATTACTCATGCGCATGCTTAAAGAGATAACAGATATAAGCTTTAAAGATGAGGTTTTGAATAGTAAAATACCTTTTCTCCTGCTGTTTAAATCTCAGTGGTGCCCTAACTGTAAGAGGCTTATGCCCATCGTCGATGAACTGAGCTCTGAATATAAGGATAAGATTGACATGGGTATATATGATGTAGTAAATAATCGTAATATAGCCGTGGACTATGCCGTTTTAACGGTTCCTACCGTCCTTGTGTTTAAAGCCGCAAAGCTTATGGAGCAGTTGAATGGCTTTATGTCAAAAGATGGCCTTAAGGCCAAAATAGATAACCTGCTTTAAATAAAAATGCATAGTTTTTTAAGTAACTTAAATACATACTTCACCCAAGCTCCGCTCTTGGCATATATAGCCGTGCTTTTAGCAGGGCTAATGACTAGCTTTGAGCCCTGCATATACACCATGGTTCCTATAACAGTAGCCTTTATAGGTTCAAAAGCAGGCGGTTCAAAATACAAAGGATTTATTCTATCAATTTTTTATGTATTAGGAATAGCAACTACATATTCAACCCTTGGAGCTTTTGCCGCTTTGACAGGAAATTTGTTCGGTGAGATTAGCACAAAGCCGATAGTATATTTTATATTGGGAAATATATGTATTTTACTGAGTCTAAATCTCTTTGATGTATATGTAATAAGAATGCCTGCATTTTTATCAAGGTTAAACCCGCAGGCAAAGACAAAAGGAATCGTTTCCATCTACCTGCTTGGGCTTGTTTCAGGTCTTGTAGCGGGTCCATGCACAGCAGCTGCCTTAGGCGTTATACTTGCATACGTGGCGACAAAGCAGAATGTAATCTACGGCATTTCGTTATTATTTACATTTTCTCTTGGTATGGGACTTATTCTGATAGTTATCGGCACATTCGCTGGACTGGTAACTGCTCTACCTAAGGCGGGACCGTGGATGAACAGGATAAGAAGAATTTTTGGTTTTCTTCTGATAGCGATTGCAGAATATCTTTTTATAATGATGGGCAAAAGGATGATTTAAAAATCAGTTCATAGAGTTATAGAGTTAATAGAGTTTATACATTCGCGGCCAGAAAATCGTACCCTTCAGGGTGTGGATGAACAATGGCCGCTTAGTATGAGCCATACGGAAACCTGTTATGGAAGGCTTTATAGGGTTAATTTCCTAACTGACTTAACAACTCCTGCCTGACGGCAGGCAGGCAAGCAACTCAATGAACTCAAATAACTCAAGTAACTCAGAAAAGGAGTTAGTTATGGTTAAAAAGATTTTGGTTTATTTTTTGGCGGTTTGCGCTTCAGCATTGTTTTTTGTTGTTCCCTCTTTTTCGCTCGGTAATTCGAATACAAGTGAGTCCGCTAACATTACGGCGCCGGATTTCAGTCTGAACGATTTAACCGGTAAACAGGTAAATCTAAGAGACTTCAAAGGAAATAAAGCCGTGCTTTTGGTTTTCTGGGCTACATGGTGCCCTCCTTGTCGAGCCGAGATCCCTGAGCTTAAAAAAATAAACTCTGAATATAAGGATAAGGGCCTTGAGATAATCGCCGTTGATATAAGAGAAAATCCAGCGGCCGTAGCCAGTTTTGCTAAGAAACAAGCAATAGATTATGCGGTTGTTATAGATGTAGACGGCTCTGTCAGCAAGAGTTATAATGTATTAGGAATACCTACGAATGTCGTCATAGACAAAAATGGCTCTATCCAGCATAATGAGAATGCCATGCCAAGCAGAAGTTTATTGGATAAGGTTACATCAGAACCTGATACAAAATGAAAATTTAAGGAGGTGAAAAATATGGGTTGTGGAACCTGCGGTCCAAAGCCAAAGAAAAAATCAAAGAAGAAATAATTTTTGATTTGTACATTCGCGGCCAGAAAACCGCACCCATGTCCCATGCGGGGGGCTAGGGTGCGCCTGCCTGCCGGACAGGCAGGGATGAACAATGGCCGGTTCCTTCGCAAAAGCTCAGGACACTGAGCAAGGCGAAGTGCAGTATGAGC
>JAGVOB010000164.1 GCA_020052955.1 Candidatus Omnitrophota bacterium
ACGCATTGAAATTACGTAAGTTATGATGCCGCAAAAGTTATGACTATTACTATTTTAAAAATAATCTCAAACGAAAATATTTTTTAACAAAATACTGCCTTATTTATGTTACAAGACACTATGAGGCTGTTTTTTCTCCATCTCCTTGTATTTTTGACCCTTTCTCCCGGAATGCTATTCTCGCAGGAAGTAAAAAAACCCGCTGTAAGCGGCACGTTTTATCCCAGCTCAAAAGAAGAATTAGCAAGGGCTGTTGATAAGTTCATAGAAGAGGCTGATGTAAAATCAGAGAAAGGGGATATAATAGCGGCTATAGCGCCGCATGCGGGTTATGTATACTCAGGCAGCGTTGCAGGGTATACATACAAGGCTATTAAAGATAAGGCGTTCAAGCTTGCAATATTAATGGGCCCAAGCCACTTTGAATTCTTTGACGGTATCTCGGTGTATAATAAGGGTTCATTCCAGACGCCCCTGGGAAATGTAGAGATTGACGCTGAATCCGCAAATAAGCTCATAAAGGAAAACCCGAAGATATCGTTTTATCCAAAGGCATTTGATAGGGAACATTCACTTGAGGTGCAGCTTCCTTTTTTGCAGAGGATAAGAGAGGATTTTAAGATTGTGCCCGTTATAATAGGAAATCCCTCCTTTGAAAACTGTAAGATACTTGCAGATGCCATTGTTAATGTTATAAAAAAGAGAGATGACGTTATAATTATAGCAAGCACGGATTTATCCCACTACCATAAGTATGAAGAGGCGCTTAATATTGACAGGTTTACTTTATCGGAGCTATCGAAGTTAGAGCCGGAGACTATTTTTACTGATTATTCAAACGGGAGCATTGAGTTGTGCGGAGCCGGAGCGGTCCTTACGGCTGTTATAGCCTCAAGGGCGCTTGGGGCAAAGAGCCTGGGAATACTTAAATACGCAAACTCCGGCGATACTGCCGGGGATATGTCCAGGGTTGTCGGGTATGCAAGCGGTATATTTACCGGAAAATCACAAGAAGGAGATGGTGAGTATATGTTGGATGAAAAAGAGAAGAATAAACTGCTTTATATAGCAAGGCATTCTATAGAGAGCTATCTAAAGAACGGGGCGAAGCCGGCGCTTATAGAATCCGACCCTAAACTTTTGGAAAAGAAAGGCGCATTCGTAACTATTACCATAAATGGCGAGCTGCGCGGCTGTATAGGCTCAATTTATCCTGCCTTAGCGCTATATCAAATTATCTCCGATATGGCCATTGAGGCAGCGAGCGGGGACCCCAGGTTTTCACCGCTAGGCATAAACGAGCTTGATAAAATTAAAATAGAGATTTCAGTGCTTTCTGCACTTGAGAAGATAACGGATACTTCCAGAATAAAAACCGGAGAGCATGGTTTATTGATTCGTAAAGGCTTCCATTCGGGCCTTTTGCTCCCCCAGGTTGCTACGGAATACGGGTGGGAGAGGGAAGAGTTCCTGCAGCATACCTGCAATAAGGCAGGTTTAGATAGGGACGCATGGAAAAAGGGAGCGGAGATCTATATATTCAGCGCATCGGTATTCTCAGAGAAGGAAGAAAAACAATAACAATGAAAAGATTTTTTATAAGCCCGGATAAGATAAAAGAGGGAAAAGCTTATTTTAGCGAAGAGGAAGCGCATCATATAATCAATGTTGTCAGGATAAAGCCGGGTGAGAAAATAGTTTTTTTTGATGGTACCGGCAAGGAATACTCCGGTATAGCTAGATTGGACAGGAAGGGTATATTATTCGCCGATATTACAGAGGAAAGAAGCCTTGTAAAATTTAAACTCCCTAAAATTACACTCGCCCAGACAATTATTAAAAAAGACAAGATGGATTTTATAGTCCAAAAGGCTACAGAGTTAAATGTCGATACTATAATCCCGCTTATTACTAAAAGGTGTAATGTGAAAAAAAATAATGATGCACTCAGCAGATACGTAAACCGGTGGAGAAAAATTGCCATAGAAGCCTCAAAACAGTGCGGGAGAGGCAATATTCCGACAGTCCTACAGCCAAGAAATTTCTTGGATGTTGTTAAAGGTGCAAATAAAAACTATGAGTTGTCACTTTTGGCTACTTTGTCCGGAGAGAGATTTACTTTAAAGGATATAATCGGTAAAAATGCGCCCTCCTCTATAATAACATTCGTAGGCCCTGAAGGCGATTTTAGCGAAGAAGAGATAGAAGTTGCTCAGGATTTTGGTTTAAGACCCGTAAACATCTGTCCCACTGTTCTCAGATCTGAGACAGCAAGTATATTTATTCTATCCGTATTAAACTTTGCCTTTCTTGATTCTAAATAAAACCAACTATGAGACTTAACATATCGGTTGGTTTTATTTATCCTGCCCCTCTGTCCCGAGAGGAGCCAAAGGCGACGAAGGATCTCTAAATGCGATTATAAATATGTTAAAATTCAATTGTGGTTGCATTTAAATGACGGTAAATCCTACCAGGTATTCATTTATAACGCTTGGCTGCAAGGTTAATCAATATGACTCTGACAGGATAAGAGAAATATTAGACGCCAGAGGTTTAGTAGAAACGAATGCAAAAGGAATCTCTCCGGAATTTATTTTTATAAATACCTGTACCGTTACTGCCACTGCAGATAAAAAGTCATTCATAGCCCTAAGAAAAGCCTTATCCAGGAATCCGAATTCGCTGGTTTTTTTGATGGGGTGCGCCGTTGATTATCATAATGAAAATATCTCGCTACCGGATAAGAAAAGGGTAGTGGTTATTAAAAACGAAGAAAAGCCGGAGATTGACAGGATTTTACGCCGATTTCTCGGCAGGAGGCTGAATCCGCATAAAGAACCTTTAAAGCAAAAAAATAAATTACACACCAGGGCATTTATAAAGGTTCAGGATGGATGTGAAAATTTCTGTTCTTATTGTGTGGTACCCTTTGTCAGGGGACGCCAGAGATCAAAGCCTATTTATGAAGTTATAAGCGAAGTGAGCTCTCTATTAAAACTGGGATTTAAGGAAATTGTCTTATCCGGAATATGTCTAGGTAGCTATGGAAGAGATCTTAAGGAAAATATAGATTTAGCCGCACTTTTGGAGAATATTGAAGGTATAGAATATGATTTTAGGGTCAGGCTTAGCTCTATTGAACCAAGATATATTACGGATAAACTTATTAAAATGCTGGGTTCCTCCAAGAAATTATGTCCCCATATACATATACCTTTTCAGTCAGGCGATGATGGTATTTTAAAGAGAATGAACAGGCCTTATACTGCGTCAAATTATGCCGATTTAGTAGATAAGCTGCGTTTTAGTATTCCAGATGTTGCAATTACCACTGATATTATGGTTGGTTTTCCGGGAGAGTCAGATGAGAATTTTTATAATACTATTTCGTTCTTAAGAAAAATCAGGCCATCGCGCATCCATATATTCCCTTACAGCGACAGAGAAAAAACTTATGCATCCAGCATGGGCAATAAAATCTCTAGCGATACAATATTGGAAAGGTTGATTGCAGCGAAAGAACTGGCTATGAAGCTCTCTTTTTTTTATAGAAAAGGATTTTTAAACAGAGTAAGAAAGGTGTTAATTGAATCAAAAACTGATAAACGGGCAAATTTTTATCCCGGCTATTCTGAAAACTATATAAAGGTGCAGACCCCATGCAGGAAAGATTTTGTAAATAACATAGTGGATGTTAGGATAAAAAAGGTCACAGAGGAACTTACCATAGGAGAGCTTGCCTTCGGCGAATCCACCTTCGGCGAATCCGCCGAAGGGTCCTCTCTCTAACTTATTGTGCAACAATAAGTTTTGTCCTGATGACTCATTAATAAATGTTACCGTAAGGAAATAGTTGACTCATCGGTTCTTAGAGTAAGCAACAGCAAAAATTGCTTTAAGTTTTCTTTCA
>JAGVOB010000151.1 GCA_020052955.1 Candidatus Omnitrophota bacterium
ACGCATTGAAATTACGTAAGTTATGATGCCGCAAAAGTTATGACTATTACTATTTTAAAAATAATCTCAAACGAAAATATTTTTTAACAAAATACTGCCAATATATCCCTCGCTTAAACACTTGAAGATTTCTTCGAAATCTTCTGCGTAGGCTTCGGGATCAATTCGTCCGCCAAAGTTCTGAGGCGGACTCATTGAGGAGATAACACGTATGTCAGGGCATTCTAAATGGGCTACTACAAAGCACAAAAAAGCTGCTATTGACGCCAAGCGCGGCCAGGTATTTACAAAGCTGATAAAGGAGATAACCGCATGCGCCAGGGCGGGAGGCGGCAATATTGAATCAAACGCGAGTTTACGCGCTGCTATCGCGAAGGCAAGAGAGTCTAATATGCCCGCCGATAATGTTGAACGCGCCGTAAAGCGCGGGACTGGAGAGCTGCCGGGGGTGACCTATGAGCAGTTAACCTACGAAGGCTATGGCCCGGCAGGCGTAGCTATACTGGTAGACTCACTTACCGATAACAAAAACCGCACCTCCTCAGAGCTCCGGAGTATATTTTCAAAGAAGGGCGGAAACCTCGCAGGCTCAGGTTCTGTATCTTGGATATTTCAGAAAAAGGGTTATATTTTAGTTGAGAAATCGGCTATTGATGAAGATACTCTTATGACAATAACACTTGATGCAGGTGCAGAGGATATAAAATCAGAGGGTGAAGATACCTTTGAGGTAATAACCTCACTTGCCGGTTTTGAGGCTGTTAAAAAAGCGCTTGGCGAGCGTAATATTCCTATAAAGATTGCAGAGCTTACCATGATCCCTTCCAACACTGTAAAATTAGCAGGAAATGATGCCAAGCAGGTACTCTCGCTAGTTGATTCTCTTGAAGAACATGAAGATGTCCAGAATGTTTATGCCAACTTTGATATACCGGATGAGGTAATAAAAGAAGCGGCAGACCAAAAGTAATCCCCCCTGCCCGCCCTCGGGTAAATATGAGAATAATAGGAATTGATCCCGGTTTAGGTATAACAGGTTATGGCGTGATTGAATTAAAGGGCTCACGTATAAAACTGATAGAAGCGGGAATTATAAAAACCCCGCATACTTTACCTATCCACGTAAGGCTTAAAAATATCTACAAAGAGCTGGAAAAACTATTGAAGGAGTTTAAGCCTAATATAATGGCTCTTGAGGAGCTTTACTCCCATTATGCCCACCCAAAGACCTCCATATTGATGGCGCATGCAAGAGGAGTAGTATGCCTTGCATCATGTATTCAGGGGATAGAGGTGAGGGGTTTTCCCGCAAAGCGCATCAAAAAGGCTGTAACCGGAAACGGAAATGCCACGAAAGAACAAATCGAGAAAATGATAACGGGCCTCCTTAATTTAAAAAATCAGATAAATCAGCCTGACGTAGCAGACGCGCTTGCCCTTGCGATAGGATGCTCATATATAGATAATTTCGGTTTAAATAGATTTGACCAGAGATGATCAGCCGTATATGCGGTAAGGTAAGACAGAAATCTTCAGATAGCGTTCTGCTTGATGTGGGCGGCCTGTGTTATGAGGTATTTATACCGCAGACAATTATGAATAGTATTAATAATGACGAGAATAAAGCTGAAACGCTGGAATTGGTTACATATCATTACCACCAGATAGAGCCTTCCAAAAGCATGCCTGTGCTCGTGGGTTTTTTGAACGAAATAGAAAAGGAGTTCTTTGAAAGATTTATAACCGTATCCGGCATAGGGCCTAAGGCTGCCCTTAAGGCGCTCTCCAAACCCATATCAGAGATAGCGAGGGCAATAGATGAAGAGGATTACAGCCTTCTTAAGTCGCTTCCGGGTATAGGCATGCAGCGCGCGAAAGAGATAGTTGCAAAGCTTCAGGGGAAGGTAGGTAAGTTTGCGCTTATACAGGATTCTTGCGCTAAGGCCTCTAAAGATAAAGGTAGCAGTGAGGATGCAAAGTCTGAGGCATTACAGATTTTGCTTAAATTGCAGTATAATACAAAGGAAGCGAACGATATGATAGACAGGGTCCTTAAGAGAAAACCCGGCCTCGAGACTACAGAGGAAATATTGAATGAGGTATATAGACAAAAAACTTCACAGATATGATGAGAAAGGCTATTCTAAAAGAGGATGAAAAGGCGCCGCTAAGAGAGCGCAGCATCTCAAGCCACGAGCAGGATGAGGATTTAGTTTTAAATATTTCCCTTAGGCCAAAGAGGTTAAATGAATTTGTAGGCCAAAGGGAACTGCTGGAGAACCTTACCATAGCGATAAAGGCGGCGAAATCAAGAAAAGAGCCTATCGAGCATATGCTATTTTCCGGACCGCCCGGCCTCGGTAAAACCACCCTCGCCCATATAATAGCGAATGAGATGCAGGGTAAGATAGTCGCAACAAGCGGCCCGGCTATTGAACGCGCGGGAGACCTTATAGGAATCCTCACAAATTTAGGCGTCGGGGATGTGCTGTTCATAGACGAGATTCACAGGCTTTCCAAGGTAGTTGAAGAGTTTTTATATCCTGCCATGGAAAATTTCCAGATAGATTTTGTTATAGACAAGGGCCCTTACGCAAAAACAATTAAGTTTAACCTCAAGAGATTTACGCTTATAGGCGCGACGACACGCTCAGGGCTCCTAAGCGCTCCTTTAAGGGGAAGATTCGGCATGACTTATCATCTTGATTTCTATAACGTTGAAGATTTGATAAATATTACAAAGCGCTCAAGCAAATTGCTCGATGTATCTATGGAAGAAGATGCCAGCGTAGAGATAGCAAAACGCGCAAGGGGAACGCCAAGGGTTGCGAACAGGCTGCTTAACAGAGTCAGGGATTATGCGCAGGTAAAAGCTGACGGCAAAATAACGATGGAGGTATCCCAGAAGGCGCTTGATATGCAGGGAATAGATAAAAAGGGGCTTGATTATCTGGATAGAAAGGTGCTAAAGGCAATAATAGAATTTTATGACGGCGGGCCAGTGGGGATAGAGTCCCTCTCTGCTACTCTTAACGAGGAGACCGATACTATAGTTGATATAGTTGAACCGTTCTTGCTCAAGATAGGTTTTTTAAAAAGGACATCGCGCGGAAGAGAAGCCACTAAGCTTGCCTTTGAGCATCTTAATATTGAATATAAAAGAGAGGTGCAAAAAGAGCTATTTGGTAGTAAAAAGAAAACATGAAATTACTCCTGCATACCTGTTGTGCCCCCTGTCTAATTTATCCTTTAAAAGTTCTGCACCAGGAAGGTTTTGAAACTCAGGGCTTTTTTTATAACCCTAATATCCACCCCTACAGCGAATACGCCAAAAGATATAACGCGGTTTTAGATTATGCAAAGGAGACTGCGCTTGCGCTTGTTTCACTTGATAAGGAGTACCCGGTAGAGGATTATTTCAGAGAGGTAGCATTTAAAGAAAATAAACCCGCAAGGTGCCATATCTGCTGGGCTTTAAGGCTTAAGGAGACAGCCAGGACAGCGAAGAATAAGAATTTTGACTATTTCTCAACCACCCTTTTAGTAAGCCCTTATCAGGACCAGGAGGTTTTAAAAACCATAGGCTCTCAGATTTCTAACGAGCTGGGCATAGGTTTTCTATACAGAGATTTTAGAGAGGGTTTTAGAGAGGCACATAACGCAGCACGAAGTAAGGGAATATATATGCAGAAGTACTGCGGGTGTATATACAGCGAGAGGGAGCGTTATGCAAAATGCTGTTGATCTACACGAAAATAAGCCTAACCAAGGTTGTGCGCATAGCATTGTTTTTAATTCAAATATCAAAAATCAAAATCCAAAATGACATATTAAAATTCAAAAATGTTTAGAACATTTTGGACTTTGGATTGTAATTTTGATTTTTGCATTTTAAATTTTGGATTTATAACACCAACCTTGCCACCCATTTAAATTAGCAGAAACAAACAAATAGAGGGAGCATTATGCAAAATGCTGTTAACACGATAGGCAGGTCGCTTATATCGATAGGAGTCATTTTGGTAATAGTCGGAGCGGTGCTTATTTTTGCCGCCAGGACTCCCTACATAGGAAAGCTCCCCGGGGATATTTATATAAAGAAGAAAAATTTCACTTTTTATTTTCCTATAACGACATCGATTTTAATTAGCGTTATTTTATCAGTCCTACTTTTTCTATTTACTAAAAGACGTTGAGAAATTTTTTTTGTATATTAACCCTCACTTTAAGTTTTCTGGAGACAACTGCCTTTGGGGCTTTGGAAAAAACCCCCTTAAAGGTGCGGGTGTTGATATTGAATGATGCGAAAGAGCTGAAACTGGCAGTGCATTCTTCATACAAGATTATGGATACTGCCACAAACAGGGAGCTATTGTCCGGAAAATGGCTTAGCCAGAGGACTATGTCAGTGGATTCATCCCTGCATTTAAGAGAATACACCTTTGACGCAGAAAAGATAATTGTTATGCCCCATAAAGATGGTAAGATTTTTATGAACGGGAGATATTTCAGGGGAGACCTTGTTATTTCAAAGAGAGAGAAGAACCTATATGTCATAAATATATTAGATATTGATGACTATTTGAGGGGCGTTTTGTATCATGAGGTCTCTCCTGAATGGCCGATAGAGGTATTAAAGGCGCAGGCAATAGTCGCAAGAACATTTGCCCTCTATCAGAGCACGGCAAATAAAACCAAAGATTACGATTTAACAAGCGACACATTCTCACAGATGTACGGTGGGTTGGCATCCGAAAGGGTTAAAACAAATCTTGCGGTAAGTTTGACCAAGGGAAAGGTTCTTACATATAATTATAAGGTATTCCCTGCATATTACCACGCAACGTGCGCGGGCTCTACGGAAGATGCCTCTGTATTGTGGAATATAGATATTCCGCCGCTAAAAGGAGTAAGGTGCAATTTCTGTAATGATTCTCCCCATCTTAAATGGGATGCAGTATTTGACCTTAAGGATATAGAGAAAAAACTTAATGACAATAGTTTTAATATAAAAGATATAACCGATATAAATATTGTATCTTATACGCCGTCCGGAAGGGTAAATATGCTTATTATAAAATCGGGCGAAGAAGAATTCCGGATAAGCGCAAAACAGTTGAGGCAGACGCTCGGAAGCACTATTATAAGAAGCACCAATTTTTCAGTCAAAGTAGATAAAGACTCTGCAATTTTTAAGGGCTTAGGATGGGGACACGGCGTAGGGATGTGCCAGTGGGGGGCAAACTTTATGGCGCAGTACGGCAGTAAAGCCGACGAGATATTAAAATTTTATTATCCAGAAACGGAGATAGTAGATATAAATTCGTTATAGCATTATTATGTTTTAATCCAATTCCTCCTGCCTACCGCCAGGCAGGCAACCCAAGCGACTCAATAACTATAATAAAATGATGTCTTATAATTTATCAGATTTTGACTACAAGTTACCAAAAGGACTGATAGCTCAGTACCCGATTAAGGAACGGGGTGCTTCGCGATTGCTTGTTGTCAACAGAAACAAAGAAGAGATATTAGTAAAGAATTTTGTAGATTTAATTGATTTTCTGAATGAGGGTGACGTTATTGTATTGAATAATACGAAGGTTATAAAAGTGCGGCTTATAGGGCAGACAGAAGGCTGTGTTAAAATTGATGCGCTTTTGGTTAATAAGGTTTCAGAAAAAAGGTATGAAATTCTAATCAAGCCTTTAAGAAAACTAAAGGATAAAGAAGTACTCACTTTTAATAATGACTCCATAACTGCAAAATTTGAAAAAAGTAAAGACGGAAAGAACTATTTAGAATTTAACTCAAACGGATTCAATCTAAGCGAAATAGCGACTATACCCCTTCCGCCCTATATAAAACGCTTGCCGGAAGAACTTGATTTTGACAGATACCAGACGGTATATGCAAAAAATGAAGGTGCAATCGCAAGCCCTACTGCAGGCCTGCACTTTACAAAAGAGATTTTGGATAAGCTAATCCAGAAAGGTATAAAGGTTTGTTATATTACTTCAAATATAGGATACAGTACGTTTAAAAAAGTTAGATGCGAGGATATAAGAGAACATAAATTAGACCCTGAGTATTTTGTGCTTTCTGATGAAACCGCAGAAATTCTAAACGAAACAAGGCAGAATAAAAAAAGAATTTTATCAGTCGGTACAAGCACGACTCGGGTCCTCGAGAGTTGCTTTGAAAACGGCAGGATTGTAAGTAAAAAAAGTTTTAGTGATTTATTCATATATCAACCGTTTAAGTTTAATGTTGTAGATATGCTCCTTACAAATTTTCATATGCCAAAGACCACTCTTGTCATGCTTGCAAGCGCTTTTTGCGATAGAGAGCTTTTATTTAAGGCGTATGATATTGCCATAAAAGAAAAGTTTAGGTTTTTGAGTTATGGGGATGCGATGGTGATTTTATAGTTATGAGTTATAAATTATGAGTTATGAGTTGAAAGGCAAAAAGAAAAGTAATACGTAACAGGTCCCGAATGTAGCGTTACTTCGAAAGAAAAACTTCGGGATACCGACGAGCAACTAAAGATTGTTGCTTCATTAGGGGAAATGATACTACTTAGAGTAATGTCATTCGGGAAAGCGATACTATAAGAAGTAGCTTCACTTGGGATGAGTTATGAGTTGAAATGCAAAAAGAAATGGAGGGGGAAATGAAGGTTTTGACGGAATATCTATGGTTTACCACAAAGAATAAAAAAGAATTTATAAATATAACGGAGACGGTTGAAAAAATTGTGAGGAAAAGCGGGGTTAATGAAGGTTTTGTTTTGGTAAGCGCTATGCATATCACTGCATCAATATTTGTAAACGACGAAGAGGATGGTATAAAAGCGGATTTGTTAGAGTGGGCAGAGAAACTAGCACCTTTTAAAAGGGAATACAGGCACCATAACACGGGGGAGGCAAATGCGGACGCCCATCTTAAAAGTATTTTGTTCCATCCTGATGACTCATTAATAAATGTTACCGTAAGGAAATAGTTGACTCATCGGTTCTTAGAGTAAGCAACAGCAAAAATTGCTTTAAGTTTTCTTTCAA
>JAGVOB010000193.1 GCA_020052955.1 Candidatus Omnitrophota bacterium
ACGCATTGAAATTACGTAAGTTATGATGCCGCAAAAGTTATGACTATTACTATTTTAAAAATAATCTCAAACGAAAATATTTTTTAACAAAATACTGATCGTATTTGCAATACTCTGAGCCAAAAGTCTATTGCCCTTAGGCGTACAATGTCCAAAATCACCGGCGCACATATCCATAAAATATTCCCTATAGCCTGCTCTCGCTATCGCTTCCTTAAATACCTTTTCATTATCTACAAATATAACACCCTCTTGCTGAGACCCAAAGATATTTTTCAGCGGTTCTACGCTCCTCATGGGATATTGCGCACATACCAGCTTTATCTTTCTTTTATCTAAGACTTCTTTAAGTTTTTGATAATTGTTGCGCGTTATATTGCTATAACTTGCCAGTCTTAATTTACTTAATACCTTAGCATATTTTTTCATTAGCCTATAATCGCCCATCTCCCTATACAATTCTACTAGGCCTGCATATGCTATATCGTCTTTAGGATCTGCTTCAATAGCCCTTTTAAATATCTCTTCGGCCTGGGCATATTTTCCCTGGATTCTATAAAGCCACCCTAAATGAACATACCCATGATATTCTTCCGAATTTAACTCTATAGTTCTTTTGAATAACTCCTCGGCTTGGGTAAATTTTCCTTGGGTAATATAAAAAAATCCTAATCTCTCAGATGATCTATTATCTTCTCGGATTGGGTCTTCGACTCTTGTAGATAACTCTTCGGCTTGGGTAAATTTTCCCTGAAGCCTATAAAGTTGTTCTAAATTCGTATATATCATAACATTTTTGGGATTTAGGCTCATGGCTTTTAAAAATAACTCTTCAGCTTGAGAAAGTTTTCCGTTGTCCACATAGAGCTGTCCTAAGCCTATATATGCCATATCGTTTTTTGGATTTAACTCTATGGCCTTTTAAAACATCCTTACAGCTTGGTTATTTTCTCCCTTGCTAATATAAGAAAATCCTAGGCCAACGTAAGCTATGTCAACGCTACGGGACAGCTCAATAACTTTTTCTCCACGCTTTTTGGTTTGCGTAGAATCTATCTTACTATTACGAGACTCTTTTTCTTCTATAACAAGGTTATCTTCCGGCAGTTTTTTATCATTTTTGTTCTCATTTTTCTCAGAGATTCCTTTTTTTCTTATTTTATTTATAACGTGTGTCCATAAAATTCTTATCCATTTATATGTTTTAAATCTTTTAAACAGCACAGAGTCAACATCTGATATCCCCTCATAATATTTTATAGACCCATCATTCATGCCCATCATTGTAACCACCATATCGGGCTTATATATATTAAGATTATTTTCCAGCTCTTCTAATATTCTTGATGTATTAGCGCCGATAAATCCCTTATTTATCACGCTGAATTTTATTTTTATATTAACTTTATTTAAAACATATTCTAACTGACTTGGATATGAATATTTACCCCCCAGCGCAGTGGTCGATTCTCCCAAACACATTATACGATAAGTCCCTTTTTTAAAGCTAGAAGCTCTGTTTTTGTGCTCCTGTAATGATAGGTAAACAAATCCTCCTAACCGTAAAACTACTTCAAGCAAAATAAGAGAAAAACACAGGCCAAATATTATTAAAATTACCTTCTGTCTAAAGGGTATTTTTAGACGAGGCGAGTTATCTTTATCCATCTAGTCTTCTAAATAAATTTTTTATTTTATGCACGAGTCTTGTTAAAACTAGTAGAGACTATAAGACAGCAAGGCTGGTTTGGAGTTTTAAAAACACTTTCTTATGCTGAGAAGTAAGCGACATAACTCATTACTCCTTGATTCTATTTGGGCACAAAAAATAATCCATTCTGGAAATTCTCTGTGAGAAGATTATTTGATAATTTATGGGATATATTTAAGGCACTTTTTATGGAATGATCCATATTATTATACCAAAACCCTCCTGTCCTGCCTGTAACTATTAAATTCTTAACCTGTTTTAACCTGCTATTGACTTGATTTAATTTAACACGGTAATCCAATTCATATATAGGATAAGCATCTGAAATCTTTTCTATATAAATTTTATCTATCAAATTGTCCTTTCTTAGTAAGCCTGTCTTTCTCAGGTCTTCCTCTATTCTTGCCAGCATACTTTGCGGATTCTGCCATAATACATCTCCTTCCCTGCAAGTTATCTCTACACAGATACCCGTTTCCCCGCTAGGGGCATTTGAACTACTAAATAGGTTGGAAATAGACGCTCGATTAAAAATCACATCTTTACCTCCAAAATAACACCACTGGTATGGAGTTTTGAGGAAATCATTTATTTCTAAATTGTAACAGATAATGGACAGGTAGCTAAGCTTCGGACATTGAAATGCCATAAAGTTGCATAAAGCAGAAAGAGACGCCGTCCAGATATAAATATCTGCCGTAAAAGAACCTTTATTAGTAGTTATACCTGAAATCTCTGAGCCTGCATAGGCAATACCCTCGACTGGAGTATTTAGAAGAATTTCTCCTCCCTCGTTTTTTATATCTTTCGCTAGTTTCTCGCAAAACTCTCCTATCCCTCCTATAGAAGGATATAGGAAAGTCAAATTACGCGCTTTAGGGAAAAATGCATTCTTTGATAATTGTAATAAGTCCTTCATGTTCATATCATCGTCAATTATCGCCCTATCAATTCCCATTATAGCCCAATCCGAATGTATCTCTCTGGGAGAAATTTTTAGAAACTTTTCCGTATAGGGCTTGAAAAAAGTATTATAAATGGTGCGGCCGTACATATCTATAATATACTCCTCGAATGATTCCTTTTTTACGCCTTTTTTATGAACTCTGAAAATGTCCCTTCCTACATCTAACATAACCTTAAGCGGAAGCTTAAATATTCCCTTGGGGGTAAAAGGCCAATCATAATATTTTCCAAACATCCAAACTGCAGTTGAGCGAGGGATAGAAACAAATCCCCCGTTCAATATTTCATTTAAAAAATCCATGACCTCTGAATCCTCTGTGTAAAAGCGGTGCGGGCCGATATCAAAGGTAAAACCGTCGTATTGAAAGCTGCGGGCTAATCCGCCCACCTGCTTCTCCTTCTCTACTATTTTTACTTTAAAACCCATCTTCGCCAATCTATATCCCAATGTCAGGCCTGTTATGCCCGCGCCTACTATCAAAACTTTTCTCATGGTTATATATCAACTCCTAAATGTAACCAAAAATGAATTTTAACATTTTGGTTATATTTATTCCGAGCGTAAGCGAGGAATCTCCTTAAATAGAGACCCTTCGCTTCGCTGGGTAAATGTGCCCTTTATATTGAAAAGCATTATTAGGCACATTTAGTAATTATAAAGCCTTCCATAACTCCTCAGGCTAAAAAGCCCGAGGTTTCTGTGTAGCTCATACTCAAGCGGCCATTGTTCCCCTCGTTTGGCTCGGGACTTTGCTGGCCGTGAATGTATAAAGGTTTTGTTTCATTTTAAAATCATCCTTCTGCCAGATTTGAAAGCCTTAAGGTTCATATCAACTGTCTTATGAGGAACCTTTTTTTTAATCACCTCTTGCCAAGACTGCTCATCTAAATTCAAATAATTCGAAAATACGCCCAGAATTACCATGTTAACGGCATTAACAAATCTGAAATATTGGTCAATTCTATCATAGTTAACCACTGTAACTCTCCTAAATTCTCTTCTAAGTCTTGTCAGAAGATTATTAGGGTGTATTATTGAGCTATCTCCTATCAAGTAAAAAGGTATTATTCTATCTACTACTATTATATTGCCATCTTTTTTCAAAAATTTTCTATACCTATACGTGTCGATAAGTTCTAGCCCCACCAAAAAGTCTGCAGAACCTTCCGATATGACGGGAGAAAAGACCTTTGTAGCTGCCCTTATATAACAAACTACTGAACCAGTTCTTTGAGATATACCTCGGACCTCATATTTCTTTACATCAAAACCTGTTTTCATAAACATCTCTGCAACAATCTCACCCGCTAATAGTACTCCCTGACCGCCAATTCCCGCAATTATCACATCCACTTTTCTGGGGTTAACGAGGCGCATATTTTTCTATGGCATTATACCTGCATAGCTGCGCACAAATAGAACACCCTATACAAAGTTCCGCATCAATCTCTATTCTTCCTTTTTCCTTTATGGTAATTGCTGCACAACCTAGGTTTAAGCATTCGTGGCACTTTCTACAATTTTCAGAATTTACTACTTTAAATAACCTTTTTCTATTTTTATACTTATCCAGTAGAATACAAGGCCCTTTAGCCACCACAACAGATACTGAGTCTCGGTTTGTCTCTTCCAGAATCGCCTTCTTGGTTGCTTTTAAATCGTAAATATTAACAACTTGCACATTTTTAACCCCTAATGCCCGGATTAATTTGACATAGTCAAATCTTCTAGAAGACTCTTTTTTTAGAGTAACGCCGGTACCTGGATGGTCCTGCCTTCCAGTCATAGCTATGGTTTGATTATCAAATATAATTATAGTAACACTTCCTTTATTATAAACTACATCTATCAATTCCGGAATCCCGGCATGCAGAAAAGTGGAGTCTCCAATAACAGCTATTAACTTGTGTTTTATTCTGTCTTTCATAGCTTTCTCTAACCCAAGGGCGATCCCTATGCTGCTACCCATTGAGATACAAGTATGCATTGCAGAAGCCGGGGGTAAGGCTCCTAAAGCATAACATCCTATATCTCCCGCAACAAACAGCTTGAGTTTTTTTAAAGTATAGAAAAATCCTAAATATGGGCAACCCGGGCATAAAGAGGGTACCCTGGGAGGAAATTTTTCTATAGTTTCCGTTGAGCTAACTTTATTTTGGCTACCTCTTATGCTTATTTTATCTTTAACTAAACTCGGGCTCAATTCCCCTGTCTGCGGAAATAGTTCCTTTCCTTTTAGCTCGATTCCTAATACCTTGACCTGTTCTTCTAAGAAAGGGTCTAGTTCTTCGATTACATATAAATCTTGAATCTTGGAAGCGAATTTTTTTATAAGAAATTCCGGTAATGGATATGTCATTCCCAGCTTAAGTATAGATGCGTCACTAAGCGCCTCTTTTGCATATTGATAACAAATGCTGCTTGTAATTATACCTATATTTCTTTTTCCCCATTCTATTCGATTGCACCAAATTCTCTCAGAAAAATTCTTTAATTTTTTCAACCGCGCCTCAACCAACAAGCGCCGTTTCCTGGCATTCGCAGGAATCATCACCCATTTAGCAGAATCCTTACGAAAAGTTTTGTTATGAAAATTGGTTTTTTGTTTAATATTAAATTTAACTATACTTTTTGAATGAGCAATTGCTGTCGTAATCCTGATTAACACAGGGGTATCAAATATTTCACTTATCGACAAACCCAATCCTACAAAATCCTTGGCTTCCTGAGAATCGCTGGGTTCTAAAAGAGGGATTTTTGCAAATTTGGCGTAGAATCTATTGTCTTGCTCGTTTTGAGAACTATGCATTCCGGGGTCATCAGCGGTAACTATCACTAAGCCTCCATTAACGCCTGTATAAGAAAGGGTAAATAGCGTATCAGAGGCTACGTTTAAGCCTACATGTTTCATAGCCACCAATGTACGCGCCCCACCTAAAGACGCTCCTACTGCCACATCAAGAGCAACTTTTTCATTTACGGACCATTGCGCATCTATTCTATTATACTTGGCTATTTCCTCCACTATTTCGGTGGCGGGGGTTCCGGGGTATCCGGCAGCAAAGGAGACACCGTTCTCATAGGCTCCCCTGGCAATAGCTTCATTTCCAGACAATAATCTCTTTAGCAATTTACCCCCAATGGTAACCCTTCCGTTCTAACTCCAAAATTTGTGATTAATTTCAAATTTGAGAGCGTTGAAAAAGCCTTTCTTTTCAACGCTCTCAAGATTGCGTCAAATAAAGCCTTCCATAACTCCTGGTGAGCGAAGTCGAACCAAAACCCGAGGTTTCCGTATGGCTCATACTGCACTTCGCCTTGTTCAGTGTCCTGAGCTTTTGCGAAGGAACCGGCCATTGTTCCCCTCGTTTAGCTCGGGACTTTGCTGGCAGCGAATGTATAAAGGTTTTGCAACAGTCTGTTATGTAAAGTGTCAAGCGTATACTTAAAGTTGAATCTTAAAGACAAGCTTTACCGGAATAGAACTTTCTGTTATAC
>JAGVOB010000228.1 GCA_020052955.1 Candidatus Omnitrophota bacterium
CTCAGGACACTGAGCAAGGCGAAGTGCAGTATGAGCCATACGGAAACCTCGGGCTTTGGTTCGACTTCGCTCACCAGGAGTTATGGAAGGCTTTATAAACTAAAACTTTTAAAAAATGACTTGAAAAGGTTATAGCCTAAAAATAGACAAAAAAAATAATATGAATCATAATAAAAAAAGGAACTGCAGGATGAAAAAGGGTTATAAGAGATTTTTATCAACTATAATTACAATCTTGGTCTCTTTTAACTTAATAGTCTCGCCCACCTTTTTTGACGTCGCTTATGGTAGTGCTGACACAGCGCTAAATAGAGATAACCTTGTGCCGGCCATGCAGACTGATGGTGACTTAGCACGACAGGCACAGCCAGGCAGGGCAACATCTGTCCAAGCTGCTGCTACGCGCTTAAAAAATGGCGAAGGAACACCCTCAAGATTGTTTGGGCAACTCCTCGCAGAGTTTAAAGATATAGATTTTAGAGTAGCAAATTTAGTTAGTTTGGAAAACGCGTCAGGGGAAACTACTATTCGCACAGAACTTAAGACATTGGTAGACTTAGGAATTGTTGAAAAAGTTAGCGATAGAGCCGGTAAGGTGTCCGCCATTTATCATCTTGATGAAAGCGTTAAAAATCTGACAGAAGGCAAGATTAAGCAGATAACAGGCTTGATACATAAAACTTCTTTTAACAACGAACAAATAGCAGAATACCGCATACTCGTGCAAGCCATACTGCTACCCAAAGAAGTTTTAACAAAAGTCTCTGACGCGCCCAGAAAGCCGATTGTCGGCGGCAACTGGAAGATGGAGCTTCTAAAAGGAGAGGTGTTGAAATTACTTACCGATTTATTTCCTAAAGTTGCACAAACACAGAGAGTAGATATTGTGTTAGCCCCCACTTCCCTGCATCTGGATTCTTCAGTCAGAGCCTTAAGAAGATTGAAAAGAAAAGCAACGCCAGCCACCAGTATTGTTATTGCTGCGCAAAATATGTCAGCAATAGAGAAAGGGCCGCGCACATCGCAGTTAAGCCCGACGCAGTTAAAAGAATTAGGGGTAGAGGCAGTTATACTCGGTCATTCCGAGGTAAGGACTTATGAATTCGAGTCAAATAGCGATATAAATGCAAAAGTCCATACCGCTATCAAGCATGGTTTACTGCCTATTGTCTGCGTTGGCGAAACTTTGAATGTAAGAGAAGCCGAAAAGACTTACGATATAGTTGGAACGCAAATCGTGGAATGTTTAGCAGGCCTTACTGCTGAGCAGGTTTTAAGTAGCGGGCTTGTTATCGCCTATGAGCCTGTATGGGCTATCGGCACTGGAAGAAGCGCAACTCCAGAGGATGCCGATGAAATACAAACGTTTATCAGAGCCATTTTAATTGTTATGTTCGGCGAGAATGTTGCCTCAAAGGTGCGCATACAATACGGAGGAAGCGTAAAACCCGATAATATCGCCAGTTTAATTACCAAGCCCAATATTGACGGCGCATTAGTGGGCGGCGCAAGCCTAAATGCCGAGTCATTCAGCCAGATTGTAGAAGGATGTATTATTAAAGAGCAACAAGGGAAAGCCAAAGGCACGGCAGAAAGATTATTCAGGCAGATTTATCATAAAATTAGTACTGGAACTTTTGAAGACGGAACTTTTACTGTGAACGATTTATTTGATACACAGGTTGCGATTGATAGCAAAACTACTATCCGAACAGAACTTGATTATGTGATACAATTAAAACTGGTTGAACAGGTAACTCCTGCAAGAGGTAATATCAGCGCAACCTACAAGCCTACCGCAAGATTCGCAGCCTTAATAGCCAAAGGAGATTATGCTGCGGTTGACCAAATAGCAAAAATGCTTAATCAGGCAAGTTTTACAGAAGCCGAAATAGCGGCTTTAAAGGGGAAGATTGATAGGGTGCTGGCAGGTGAACAGTTAGGAAGGGGAAGGGTTGCTGTGATATTTGACAATTATCTTGCCGGGTATCTTAAAGAACAGTGGGAAAATGAAGATGATGTGGTAAATATTGTGGTAAGAGGCGGCGAAAAGGGTGATTTAGCTTTTATAGAACGTAAGTTAAGAGAGTCCCAGCCATTAGATGCTGTTGTAGTCAGTTTTGGTTTTTCTCCCCAGATTAAAGAGGTAAAAGAAACAATAGAAGCAATACAAAAAACAGTGGGTAAGAGTATAAAAATATTTGCGATTTCTCCCGGAGGTTTATCAGCTGAGGTTACCGAGTTGTTTGAAAGCCATGACATCCGATATTTTGAAATGGGCGCTAGTTTTACAGGCCGTGATTTAAAAATATATGATGATAAAGACGTAGTGGAGGCTATCAAGCAGACAGTATCTGGCCATGGGGAGGAATCAGCAGGCGCGGTAGTTAAGGTGTCTATGGAAGAAGATGGTTTTAGTATTTCTGGACATCTAGGATTTGATACAGTTGTTGCGGATTTTTGTTCTCAACCTGTTGCAGCAGGAAGCAGAACTACAAGGGTTGAGGCTGCAGAAAAAGTGGCGAAAGCCACTGGTATATATGATGTAGAAAGAGGAGGGGCGTGGGTTCTTAATGACCGTCCTGAAGGAGAAGGTATTACTGAATTAATTGCGGCAGTTTTTGGAAATACGGTAAGAGAGCAGGATATACCGGCTATTGAAGATTATTTTAGGCGGCATTTTGGAGAGAATTTTTCACTAACACAAAATCCCCTATTCTATGCAGTTTTGTTAAGCACAGGGATTGGCGGACAGAGAAATGCCACTGGAATGCTGACAGAATTAGCCAGATTATATCCGAACAGAAAGGTGCTTCTCTATAGCGCGTTTGGGGCTCCTTTTAAAGAGACTGCGGAGGATATTTTAAAAAGATTAAATGAGGCGCATTCAAATATTACAACTGCCGAAGGGAGATTAGAACTTCTAAAGAAAAGGCAGGAACTGGTCAAGTTTTTACTTTTAGGAGCGTCAAAATCAGGGACTACTCCTGAGACAATGGAAGGGTTCCAGGAGCAGGTAATAGAGGCTATCCGGATATTTTCTATTTTTGTATACGGAAAAGAAAAAGGAGGTTCTTTTGCCGGTACTATGGCAGAGAAATTATACGACGGTAAAAATTTTCTTACAGGTGGAAATTCCGTAGACGCACTTCATTCTGATGAAAAAATGATGCTGGCTATCGTGTTGGACAGGGTTATTCTAGCTACCGGAAAATACCAGCAGGCTCAACGGTTGGTAGAAGGTAGGGCAAGGACAGGCGGCAGTATGTTTGACTGTTTTGCACAGGCAATGGCGGAGAAATTGGAGCCCGAATTTAAAGAATTAGGTATCTCTAAGGTTTCTAAAGTTACCCTCTACGATGGTTTTAGCGGAAGAAGCCAGGTTTTAGGGCCCGATGCATTTATAAGAATTATGATGGCTTTAGGCAGAGGAACGGATAATCCTATAGCACGGCTTATTGATGTGGCTCGGCCAGTAGCTACTCGGCAGAGTAATACAGCTGACAGAAATTTATTCGGTAAAAGGTTAGCTGCATATGCAAGGTCTATCGGAGCAGAATTTATGTATATCGGTCTACCTACGACTATAGAAAAAGGAGTAGCAGATGCTATTCAGCAGTTGATAGGCGAGAGCATAGATGTGGGCGCTTTGGTAGGTTATCCTACGGGGATGAAGGCAGTGGTGCACCCGATAACTGTTTTAGCGCAAAAATCCAGATATAAAAATGATAACGGCAAAAGGCTATATCTGCTCATAACTGATGAGATGGCTGACGAAGCAACAAAGACTGCCGAGAGAAAGATTATAGAGGAACAGGCTAAAAGGGGAAACCACGTTGTGCAGGTTAAGATTAAAGACAACAGCCCTCAAGAGATTGTCAAATTGTATTATGAACTTATGAATTTTGTTGAATGGTACGGTAATTTTATAGCGGCAGATGTGCTTGCTAACCTTAAGAGCCATGAAGGGATTATCAGTTTTATATGCCAGAGGCAAAATATTTACCCGAGGAATATTACGAACCTTGACTTTGATAATAAAGGCGTAGATAAAATACTGGCGGTTTTATATTCAGAAACTCCAATTGAGGATACGGACCCGGCAACAAATTTTAAAGCCTTGCGAGAGGTGATGAAACATTTGAATGTATGGTTCCAGCCCGGGGTTGAATGGGGAAAGACAGCCGCTCAAAAGATTGCAGAGACATTGTTTGTTAGAAATATAGGTGACCAGAGAATGGTTATGGACCCGGTAAAAGAACAACAATTAGCGCAGAAATTAGGAATTTCTATTGTGGATGGGAGACTACCGGCAAAAATTTCTGCTGATGAAATTGCTAACATCTGGATAAAATTAGGACTTTCTGATACAGAGGAACCAAAAAGAGAAAAGATTGAGGAGGAAATAAGGAAAAAGATAGAAGTAAAGATTCCTATCAGGAATGAGCAGCTAAGACGGGAATTTCATACCCACGAAGTAGCAGAACTGGCAAGAAATAGAGGCGCTTATATAGTTGACGGAGAGGTTCATCAAACAGTTGCCGGAAGGTATAAAACTGAAAAGATTGAGACAAGTGGGCTGCCCGGTATCACTATAAGTGATAGCCTGGATGCTGTATTGGGTCTTATCAAGAGAATATCAGATTTAAGACAAAAACAGCAAGAACTGCTTGATACTACAGGTGAAGATGGAAGTTATCAACTTGAGAAAAGGAGAAAAGAGCATGACAGGCTGGAGCAAGAGATTAAGAAGTTAGAGCTGGATTTAATAGAAGTAGCCGTCCAGGTTGAGTGTAATGAAGAAACTGCAGAGCAGCTTGCAAAGGCCACCTATGATGCGCACAGAAGAGGCCAAGGGGTAGCTTTGTCTTTATACGCCGGCAGGCAGAGATTTGATGATTTGGGATTTTTTGAATTTGTCAGGCAGTTGGATATGTTTGACGTGGCTCAGCCTGCCACGGATGCGCAGCATACTGACAAAGATGGCAATGTAGCAGGCACAAAGAACACCTTTGAAGTGCTTGCCTATGTAAATGAGCCGCAGGGCAAAAGGGTCCGGGCCGATGGAATGGTAGCTCCATACTGGGATGATTTTACTCCCCAAGAACTTCTTTTTATTAATTACCAGGCATATCTGAATATTTATAAAGAAAGAGCGGTGGACCATGTTGGGCTAAGGCTTGATGGTAGAACACCCCAGGATATAGCCAAGATGTTTGTCCTGTTTGCCCAAGCAAACAGGATTTATTTGGAACTTAATAGACAACAGCCCGGCAGTGTGCCACATTTATCGGAACCGACGACGGAAATTAGCGTTCGCATAGAGGGGTTAGCCAAGGCGTTATCGCAAATAGGTTTTAGTGATATTGATACTCTTTCAACTGAAATAGCACGTCAGAGTCCGAAAGATATTGCTGTAAAAGATTTAAGTTTTATGGTTTGCAGCGACGGGGTGTGGATAGTAGGGCCTGAGCAGGAAGAAAAATCGCAGGTTTTTATACGGATAAGCGCGGATAAAACTGCAGTTTTATCTGATGGCATAACTACTCTTATCGCAGAAAATAAAGCCACCTCGGTTTCTGAAATTGTGGATATCGGAAATGTTACTAAAATTTCTGTTAGTGCCAATAATCCTTTTGAAAGACGAGAGATGATTCGTCAGATTGTAGCTAATCTTATAACTGAGAAGAAAGAAATAGCAGGTGGTTTAACTTATGAAGAACCTGCATATTCAATCACTCCGCTTATGCAGAGGTTTATTTTCGGTGCAAAGCTTGAAATAGAATTTCTTAAAGGTTTTGAAAAAGCGGCTGAAAAGGCACGAACACAATATCCTGAACTCGCAGCACTTATTGAGCATCTGAAAGACCCACACAGTGGCCCATTTAAACTTGAGATTACAAAAGAACTTGCCGCAAAATGGAATCTCAAAAAAGGACTGGCAGATGTAGTCAAAGCAATGGCACCTATTGCTGTTGCCGGAATGAGAAATTCACAGAACCCACTTGCCCCCTTTGACCTAAACTCACCTATGAATATTTTATTGACACTTCTTTTGGGCAATGAGTTGGCTGAGACAGCACTTAAAATTGCCGCTGAACAAGAAGCAACTATGGCAGAAACAATAATAGGTGGTGAAGTTAGATATAATACACCTTTGGTAAGCGAGATGTTGCGCAGAAGATTTGCCAAATTGGGCATAACAGTGCATAGCCCAGCACAAGGAACCTATCTGCCCATAGGAGCCACATCTTTTATTACAACTGTATTAAATATAATGTTTACAATGTATGATACAGCGAGTCATTCTGCCCGTAATATTTATGCTTCAAAATTGATGGGGAATTTGAGGCCGCCTATTTCTCCTTTTATTGAGGCAAATCTTGAGAAATTAGGTATAGATGTTAAGGCTTATAGAAGAGCGAGAAGTGAGGGCGCACAGCTTTTAATAGAAGATATGGTAGCCCTTGCAGATAATATCGGCAGGAAGATAGATGGTATTTTTGAAACAGGTAAGCCTTTAATTATAGAATTTGCAGCCGGCAGTGATGAGCATATTCATTTTGATATTGAAAATCCAGATGATGCTAACAATATACCCGTGAGCGATAAATATGCAAAATATTTAAGGGGCTCATATGTTACTCCTTCAAATATACAAGCCATCCGAGAGGCATTGGCTAATGGTTTGAAGATTGGATTTGACCAAGCAAGGGGCTCTGCTTACCAGTTTTTTAGAGGTGTATTTGAGAAGGTTTTTAATAGAGAGACTGTTGGTAAAATAGTCTGGACAGGCACAATACCCGATTCTTTCTTTGGCGATACGGGTATGACAGATTTTAACCAGAAACAGCCGCCAGATGAATTCGTAAAGAGATATGTTGAAAGAATCAGTACAAAGCTTGACGAATTCTTTGGAAACCTTCCTTTAACCTACGCGTTACTGGCAACAATTTCCGAAAGAGAGCTTGCTTCAAATATAGGCGAAACACCAAGACAGGGAAAAGAAAACGATGTAGTTAATATTAAATTTAAAATATTTGCAAAAGAAGAGGAAGGTCTACTCAAAAGATTAGGCGTGCCCTATCGAAAACTTGCCAATAGTAATCTGCTTGCTTATTATAGACCAAAAATGGCCGATATTTCCGAGGATGTAAGTTTACTTCAGGTTGTTGCAGCGTCTAAATTGCCTGTTTTTATGCTGAATCAGTCAATAGGTTTTGTATATCCTACCACAGACCCTGATGGAGACAGATTTGTTTTAATGCAGGTGGAGAAAAATGATAAAGAAACCAAAGAGAGATTAGAACATCTAAATGTAGCATACTTAGTTCTTTCAGATGAGAAGATTTTGGCGGTTTATGTGCCCAATCAGACGTTCCTTCAGATTCAGGATGCCTATATAGAACAACTTAAAGAAGAAGGAAAATGGAAACAGAATATTGAAGATCCCAATGCAGTCACATTTTTTTCAATAAAAACAACCGTTTCTTCAAGTGCATGGCTTGAATTATCTAATGCTGAAGGTATACCTGTGGTTCAAGTCCCAGTTGGTTTTAAAGAGATAGGCGCCATTATGCGAAAAGTAGAATCACAACTTATGATAAATGAAGTAAGGCATAAACTTGGGCTTAAGCCAAGAATGGTGGTTATGCACGATATTTTTGGAAATCCTATTAGGCTTGGCTATAATCCACGGTTATTGTTCGCCGGAGAAGAATCGGGCGGTATGGTAGTTGGCTCAACAGAGCTACTTACTACAGAAGATGGTTTGCGCAGTTATCTAAGCTGGAGGGAAAAGAACGCTGTTGAAGCAAGCGTTCTTACATTTATTATGATAAGTAAAAGGTTCAATAAAGCAAGAGAGGCTGCTTTAAAGCGCGGTGTAAATGAAACAAGCCTATATCAAGATGCAGAATTCTTGCAAGATATATCTTTAAGCAATATGCTCCAAAAGATTATTGAACAAAAACAGATGCAAAATACAGCAGAACTCAGGACAGATGTAGACCTTGTGGATGCCTTAGCTACTGCACAGGCTACACCTGATAGAAGGAAAGAAATGTTGGATGTTGGTTTTGAATGGCGTGATAACAATTTTGCCTTCTTTTTAAGTTTAGCATTTGCCCTAGAAAATGGCCATATCACATTAAATGATGTGAAGGCGATTTTAAAAGAAGTCCTTGTAAAGGATGAGGTTATGGTAGCAAAGATTAAAGCTGTAACTGATGATAAGGCACCTGAGGATTTATTAAAACAAATAGATGATTTACAACGTTATCTTTTTACAGGGGATGCAGTTTATATGGAATTTAGTAACGGTACCTGGGAGATAATCAGACCATCCGGCACCGAGGCAAGGATTAAATCCTATCCATCAACTGCTGATGCCAGAATAAGTGCGATATTGAGCAATGCGATTGGTGAGGTGCATCCGAAGATGTTCTTTGAATTAGCAAAAGGAGATACAGAAGCGCCAGATATGCCGAATACAACTACTTATATCGCCAAAATGAGAACAAACAACTCATCTTTAATTGACAGAGATAAAATTCTTGATAGAAAGCAGGTTCAATACCAGAGAGGTTTAGAGGTTGACACTATGCCGGCATGGTTTAGCGAGCCTCAAGTTCAGCAACTTCTTGAACAAATATTTCCTGAAACCACAACTGATGGAAGCACAGTTTCTTCTGTTCATATCTTTCTTGGGCCTAAATCTCAAAAAGAGTCTTTACGATATGACCCAGAATCTCATATATTATATGTTAGTTGGGAGTTTGATGATCAGATACGAACCGCGGATAACAAAGCACAACTTTTAAAAGATACCATAGACAGCTCTATCGGCAAAGAAGTCCTTGCTGGCGTTGCCACTCCTACAGCAAGAGGTACAGGCGCTCCTGTAAGAGGGCTTAGGCAGATTTGGAAATCTTTCAGGGACAAACCTTTTACCTTAATCGATTTGGTTAATGATGCAGAAGCAAATGGATTGAGAATATCTAAATCCACTATAGAGCGGGAGGTTGTTGATGTATTGGTTCAGGTAGGATTGGCAAGAAGGGTATCAGACTCAAGAGGCAGTATCGGAGCCGCTTATCAGCTTGATGAAAGAGTGAGGGCGTTGGATGAAGAACAATTTGAAAGTTTAGCTTCTGATGAGCTGCTAAATAAACCAAGCTTGAACGCAGATGAACTTGAGAAGATTGACATAACCAGACGGGTGTATTTTAATAATATCTTAGCTGCTTTTCTCGGTGATCAATGGCTCGCTTTTAGTTTCAATAACATTTCACACTCGTTTAAAGCCCAGCAATCCAAAGACACCTCTACCAAGGTCATTATCCTGCAGCCTGAAATGATAGGAGAGTCCCTTGGTTTTGGCATCAGCCTTGAGAAACTGATAAAGGAAACCGATGGCAAAGTCAGGGTTATTATTGACGGCAGCCAAATCTCTCCAGATAAAGTAGATGAGTTTCTGGCATTTACAGGTTTAAGCAGGGAAGGCGAGGGTTATAGGGTAGTAACTGACATAAAAGAGATAGAGTCACTTAAGGGATTAGCAATTGAAACGGCGAAGGAGGATGGAAATATAATTGTGGTAGGCAGGGAAGATTATATAAGGACCTGGAGTCCTCATCCAGAGGTTCTTAAACTTCTGGTAAGGATACCGCAAGCATTTAAAGAAGCCAACTTGGGTGTACTTCCGGCTGCTTTAAGCTTAGTATTCGGCGATCCTCTTAAACTCGTTGAAAAGTTTGGAGATATAGATAATACATATATAATGATACAAACAGCTGTCTCGCAAAGATATTCGGAGACTTTAGACGCCTATCAGAAACAATTAAGGGCGAAGTAGGAAAAGCGGCAAATGGCGTTAAATATTAAAGGGTAAATAAAAGTTAAAAAGTAAAAAAAGGGCGCAAAAGTGAAATGCAAAAGGAACAGTTTTTAACCTTAAAAAAACAGGAGGGTTTTAAGATGGCTAATGGGCATAAAAGATTATTGAAAGCAGTAATCACAATACTGGTCTCGCTTAATTTGGTTCTCTCGCCCACGTTTTTTGACAGGGCATATGGCAGCGCTACCAGCGGCTTAGAAAAAAGTAAACTTGCGCCGCCGCTCACATTAGGAAAGCAGGCCAATGGAAAAACAGCAGAACTGGCAAGATTAGTTTCAGGCAGCAGGATAAGAACTGAACTAACAGTGCCGGAAGGTCAACCAGAGGGATTTTTCACTAATGATATTCACGGATATAGAATAGATGAGTTATTTGCAAAACCAGTTGAGCAGATTCCTGATGTTGTGGTGAAAGCAATCACGAAGAAATTAGACGAATATATAGCCGAGAGAAAGCTATTAGGTGCCGTAGTAAAAGATTTTGGTGCCACGGATATAGATATTCATGTGACCCACAGGTATGGTGAAGTAAATGCCGCTGTGCAGAGATTAATTCTTGATGCTATGAAAGAAGGAGTTTTAAAAGCCCAGGAACTTGGCTTGCTAAAGGAAGGGATAGATATAAATTCTATGAGTTTAGCTGATTTAGCCAAAGCGCTGAGAGTAAAATATCAAGCGCATTCCATAACAGAACGTGGTTCTGAGCCTGTGGTTATGGCAAAGATAGTTGGCGCCGGTATCGGAGCAGCCAATATTAAACTCTATCACGAGTTTTTCATGCCTGGGTCTACGCCTTTACAAAAACTAGGATTTGTTCCTAAGGGCAAGAAGGGTGTCCGTGGTTTTAGAGCAATAGTTAGAAAAACAGAGGATGTTTTAAAGGGAAATTTTGACGGCCCTGTGTGGGAATTTGAAGTATCCTCAGCCTTTGAAGACGCGGAAGGTAAAAAATATCCCTCTAAAGATGAGAGTAGAGAACTTCTGGCACTTGCAAGCCAGCCCAATGATTTTCAAATAATGGCAATTTATACTGTGGAGGGCAGCACCATAACTTCAACTGAGCCGATAGTGAGCGTTGTCTATCAACCAGCCTACGGAGAGGAAGGAAATTTACGGACACTTAACCCCACATTTATCTGCAGAAGCCAGAGCGGAGCGGATGCAGTAGGCGGGGTTGCCAGCATGTTTTACGATGTCAATTTTGTTCCCGGCGGTCCTAATGGAGAGCGTTATGTAGTTACAAGGCCGGTAACATTGAAGGAGGCAAGGAAAGCCCCTAAAGAAGGGACTGCCCATGTAGTAATCTATGGTTGGCAGAGCGAGTTAAATGGGGTTATCCCTCGAGAAAAAGGAGAAGTAATTGATCACGTAGCTATAAATCCTCCGGCTTTGGGCCCAGAGAGAGAATTGGCAGATTTCTTGGCAAAAGTTATGACCACTCATCAGCATGACCAGCCTTATATAGCCCCATTTGCAGCGCAGGCACAGGTTGACCCTTTAAGAAAGGTGCAAAGCCATCTTTTTAGTCGCGCACCAAAGGAGGCAGATATTGATTCGTTTATGGACGAGGTAGAGGCAAAGGTAGACAGCGGTGAATTATTATCAGTTACTGATGATAAAGCTGATATGGGGGGAATGTTCGGGCATAACTTTACGCCGCAATATATGTTAGCGATTGATTTAGCAACGGTTCTAGAAGCCAAAGAAAAAGGGAGCCTTACCGACGGTAATATTATTGGTGCAAAGGATCAAGAGCGCTTAAGAAGAGGAATAACTATGAGTATTGGAGATGACAGTCATCTCTTAATGTTAGGAGATAAATCGCGTAACAGTGCCCAGTCTCATCAGTTATCATTCTTGGCATTTACGCGGGGTTACCTTGCCTCTATGGTAGGTAACACCAATGAATTTGACCCCACTAAGAAGTTCGAGAAGCCCAAGAAACCTTATGGCCGAGGTCAGGATTTTGCAGGTAAAGAAGCAAAGGCAGCAATGGCCAATCCTTATTTTTATTCCCAAATTAGTGAACGTTTCTTTGAGATATTAAGAGAAGTTATGCCGCAGGATTATATGCAGATGGTTAATAATATGGAAAAGGGCTGGAGGCATTGGCAAAATACAAAACAAGAAACAGCTCTTTCTGACCCTTTTTCCGGGAATGTCTCCCAGCAGGGTATTGGCTCAGCTCGCTATTTAGTGGATATAGCCGGTGGCGAGAGAGAGTTTGGTATACTAGCCGGAGATAAAATGGGACCCGCAGCCCTAAACAGGCCGATAAGAGAAGGGGTATATGTTGCTCTAGCTGCAGGTGAGTTTGAGAACGGCCTGGTATTTGAGATATGGGATGCCAAGGCATTTGATGAACATGGCAATATTCCTATTGAAGAATTACCGGAATTGTTTGCCGATGTAGCAGATGCCATAACTTCTTTAAAGGAAGCAGAGCACATAGCTTTTGTTAAAGGCAGTTATAAAGATGGAGTGCTCAGAAGTGATCTGAGCGTAGCCGAGAAAGAGCGCACAGCCGAGTTGTTGAAGAAAGCCGGATATGTTCCAAGTAAAAGAATATTCCTTGATGCCCAAGCAGATAAGGATGCAGTCTATCTTTATCTTGCTGATTCCGATCGCTTTAATATTAAGCAGGTCTGGGCTAAAAAGAATGCAGGATGGGATATTGAGAACCCACAGGATTATTTGGACAGGCCTATCCTCGGGAGTTCGGTTACCAAATTAGGAATACTGGCAGGAGGGGAATATATAGGGAAGGATGATCCTGTTATGGTGGGAAATATGAAACTGATGCAGCATATCTACGAATTCTTAAGGACAAATCCCCTTATTATCCAGGGTGATATGAATGGCTCACATTGGCTGGCGGCTATACCCACAGCAGCAAAATATGCGGTAGCTAGTAAGGAAAGCCATCCTATATTAGTGGGTTTGCGATATACTCTATCCGATGACGGTAAAGCGTTAGCCAAAGTTGATGATATTTTTGGCAGTAGAGATTTTAGCTCAATTCGACGTAGGATGTTTAAATTTGACTTTGAATTTAAGCGGGCTCAATTAGGGGGACAGTTTGAGCCCTATGGAACTAACTGGCTGACAGTAGAGGCATCCTATCCGTTGGCAAAACTGCTTAGAGCACTTCAGGCTCCGGATTCGTCTTTTCTGGTGAAAAATAAGTCTGCAGATGAAAGGACTACAAGGCCTACGGGCATAGTTACTGAAACTGCACAACTTTTTGAAGTGGTAGCTGCCTTGCCAGAATCTGCCACCACACGCTTGGTGCGTGGCGAAGGCACACCAGTAAGGTTATTTAGAGATATTCTATCCAATCCAGAGCTTGAAGTTTTTACTATTGCCAAGCTAATCTCTTTAAGTAAAAAAATAATTTCTGAACGTACTGTACGAAGAGAAGTTGAGGCGTTGTTAGATTTTGGATTAATCAGAGTAAATAAACTTGCAAGGAGCAACCAACCAGCTCTTTATCAAATGGACGAGGCAATAATGGCTATTATACCCGAACAGCGTAAAGAAATAACCTCAATTCCATTATTGGATAAACCCAGTCTAACTGAGGAGGAGAATAAAGGTTTAAAAGAAGAGATTAGTGCGCTTTTGGCTAAATTCACAGGCGATACAAACCTTGCATATAGGTATGCTGATATGCAAGATACAATAAAAACAGGTTCCAACAGGGTAATTATCCTACAGCCCCATATGATAGCAGAATCCATTGGTTTTAGAATTTATCTTGAAAATCTGATAGCCAATGCCCAAGGAAGAATTACTGTTATCATAGATGGTAGCCAAATACAACCTGATAAAGTAGATGAATTCTTAGCATTAACAGGTTTAGATAGAGAAGGCAAAGGCTATAAGGTAGTAACCGATGCAAAAGATATAGAAGCGCTACGAAGCACTGCCCTTACTACAGTCGAATCACAAAGCGACAATGATATAGTAGTAGTGGGAACAGATGTTTATTTAACTAATTGGCAGCAGTATAGCAATATCCGCAAACTCCAGGTAAACGAACTGAAGACAAGCGAAGAGGCAAATCTGGGCATTCTGCCTGCTGCAGTCAGCATTGCATTGGGTATTCCGGCTTCAGAAATTCTTGAGCAGGTTCCTAATACCAATACATATATTCTTATGCCGGGTAGTGTATCAGCAATATATTCTCAGCAGTTGGCTGGATATAAGGCGCAGTTAGGGGCGAAATAAGTAGCGCAGTTTCTGCGCAAAGAAAGCGGGTTATGGTTGATAAGGACTGTAACCCGTTTTTGTTTTTAGGACAGATTAGATTTTAGATTGGTGTATTACGCTGTATATAGAACCTTTTGGAGTAAGGGTGTTTTTAAAGAGAGTAAGTCTATTTATATAGATTTTATTCTTAGAGATAAAGTTTGTCTGTTCAACGAGTTTTTTTAATGTGTCTTTATTTTTAGAACTTCTGATTCTGGCGAGAGTTAAATGCGGGCTAAAGGGCCGATTTTCTTTTTGAAAGCTTATCTTTTCTAAATCGTCTTCCAATTTTTTGGCAATTTCGATACTTTCATTTTTTCCTTCCTCAATTTCTATTCATAATCTTGGAACGATATTATTAAAAACTTGACGAGGTTACTCCATATGGTATACTAAAAAAACGTAAGAAAAGTTGAGGATAGTATGGTCGAACGAAGCAAAGACTGGTATAAACAGGCAGAGAGAGACTTGCAAAGTGCATGTTCGCAACTAAAAGCAGGTTTTTTTGAATGGGCTTGTTTTATTTCGCAACAGGCAGCTGAAAAGGCAGCTAAGGCAGTTTATCAGAAATTAGGTGGAGATGCGTGGGGACATGCTGTTACAGATTTATTAAAAGGTTTAAGTGAGAAGGTTAATGTGCCAAATGAGTTAATTGAAATAGCAAAAAGACTGGATAGATTTTATATTCCTGCATGATATCCAAATGGATGGGCTATTGGAACACCAGCCGAATATATAACAGAAAAGGATGCTTTAGATGCAATCAGTGATTCAGAAAAAATCTTACGGTTCTGTAAAGACTTTCTGGCTAAATAAAGAACTGCTTGATGTAAAGTTAAAACAGGCAGTAAAGAAAATGTTGAGTGAGAAAAAAGAAGTAGAAAAAGTTGTGCTTTTTGGCTCCTTTGCAGGCGGAAAAGCTACTGTTTCAAGCGATATAGATATTTTATTAGTTGTTAATAAAACAGATAAAAAAATTATCGATAGACAATTGGATTATAGGGATTATTTTGATGATATAGGTTTAAATGTTGATTTATTTGTATATACTAATGAAGAAGCCCAAAAAGACATTCCTATAGTAAAAGAGGCATTAACTAAAGGAATGAGTTTTGTTTAATAACCTCTATCCCACCTACGAAGTGGGACAGGCTTGATGCAGGATAGAATATACTGAACCCTTTGGGGTAAGGGTGCTTTTAAAGAGGGTAAGCTTATTTACGTAGACTTTGTTGTTTGAAGTAAAGCTCGTTTGTTCAGCGAGCTCTTTTAGTTTATCCTTGTTTTTTGAACTTCGTATCCTGGCTAAGGTTAAATGCGGACTAAAGGGACGGTTCTCTTTTTGAAAGCCGATTTTTTCTAAATCGTCTTCCAGTTTTTTAGCAATTTCGATACTTTCATTTTTGCCTTCATTAACGCCTACCCATAACACCCTCGGATGATCCAGTTTTGGAAAAACACCGATGCCGGATAAATTTAGATAAAAAGGTTTAGATTGTTTTGATATTTCATTAAGAATATTCTTTATCTGCTCTGCCTGATTTAAATCTATATTACCGAGAAATTTTAATGTGAGGTGGATATTCTCAGGGCTAACCCACTTTGCGTCTATCTCTGATTTTTTAAGTTCCTGCTGAAGGATGCGCAGTTCTTCGTGGAGTTCATTTGTTAGTTCTATGGCGATGAAGGTGCGGAGGGTGCCAGACATAATTTTAGTTATAGGTTATAGATGATAAGTTATGAGTTAAAAACTTATAACTCGTAACTAATAACTCATAACTTCATCAAAAATTTTCTTATTAAATCAAGCGCTGCATTAGCTGATCTTTGTCTTATAGTAAGCCTATCTCCGGTAAAGTTGAACTTCCTGTATATAGTTTTATCGGGGGCTGATAGCGCAATATAGACAAGCCCCACAGGTTTTGTTTTTGTGGCGCCCTTTGGCCCTGCGATACCGGTTATGCCGACGCCGATATCCGTATTTACCTCAGCCCTTACATTTTTTGCCATAGAGACAGCCACTTCCTTACTTACCGCGCCGTGTCTCTTGATAAGCGCTTTTGGCACACTCAGCCTATTTATTTTAGCTTCATTAGAATATGCGACAATGCCCATCTTAAAATATTCAGAGCTGCCGGGGATATTTGTAATCCTGTTTGAAAGAAGCCCGCCTGTGCAGGACTCTGCTACGGATATAGTTTTTCTATTTTTAATAAGCAGGTTTCCTGCTACCTCCTCAAGCGTGTCGCTATCCGCGCCGAATATAAAACCCTTAAGGCGCTTCCTTATAGTCCTTTCTATTTTTAATATCTCCCTATCCGCGAATTTTTCATCCCTTGCCTTTACCGTTATTCTTAGGTCAACCTGCTGCGGGTGGGCGTATATGCCGACTGTAACGGGGGGTTTTAGTTCCAGCAGGTCTTTTATCTTCTCGTTTACCTTTGACTCGGGTAGGCCCGTTATCTTAATAGTCTTTGATTTAATTATATTTTTTAAAGCAAAACGTTTTTTAAGATAGGGTATCACGAGATTATCCACCATCGGTCCCATCTCGAATGAAGGCCCCGGAAGGGCGATAAGCAGTTTCTTATTAGTTTCCAGGATAATGCCAGGTGCAGTGCCGGCATCATTTTTCATTATCAGAGAGCCTTCAGGGACATAAGCTTGGCGCTTGTTGCATAAGGGCATTTTTATAGCTCTATTTTTAAAATGTGTATCTATATCCTCTAAAACCTCTTTATAAAACTTAAGGCGCTTGTGCGTGAATTCTGAAATGGTTTTAAAGGTTATATCGTCTACTGTGGGTCCTAAACCGCCGTTGGTTATTATGATATCCGAGCGCCCGCCGGCTATTCCTAGGACAGATAAGAGCCTTTCCTTGTTATCGCCTACAGTGGTCCTGAAAAAGACATCTATGCCTATAGAGGATAGCCTTTGGGAGATATACGCGGAGTTTGTGTCTATCGTATAGCCTAATAAAAGTTCTGTCCCTATGTTTATGATTTCGGCAATCATATTTAAATATATAGGTTGAGGCTGAGGTTAAGGTTGAGATAAATTATAACATCCCTTCACAAAATTCTGTTTCGGGCTGTTGATTACAACGATTTTAAAAAGATTACAGCGATTTCTCGTTGAGTTTTAATCTCTGTAATCTACTTTTTAATCTCCGTAATCAAGGGCTGAACGATTTTTGTGAAGCCCTATAAATTATAAATTAAGGAGACATAAATAACAAGGAGATTTTTCTTTACAAAGGGGTTATGATAAGGGTATAATTTTTCGGTATTTTTAAAATACATGTATATACTATTAAAGTTTAAATTCAGGTTGAGAATGAGGTTAAGATTAGAGAAAAATAGTGCTTAGCCTTGACCTAATCCAACAGGGATAGACCATCCTAATCCTTTAAAGGATGGGTCTAAACCTTAACCTTTTAATTAAAGGGGGTTACAGAAATGACTGAAGACAAGAAAAAAGAGCAGAAGCAGGATATAAAAACCGAGAAAGATAAGGCCCTGGAACTTGCATTAGCCCAGATAGAAAAGCAGTTTGGGAGGGGTTCTATAATGCGCTTAGGCCAGGATACAAAGTTTGATATACCCTCAATTTCTACAGGTTCTATAGGGTTGGATATTGCACTTGGTATAGGCGGCGTTCCAAGGGGAAGGGTTATTGAAATATTTGGGCCAGAGGCATCAGGAAAAACCACCCTTACTTTAAGCATTGTTTCTAGCGTCCAGCGAAAAGGAGGGGTTGCGGCATTTGTTGATGCTGAGCATGCACTTGACCCTACCTATGCGAAGAAATTAGGCGTGAATCTTGATGAACTTCTCATATCGCAGCCAGATACAGGAGAGCAGGCACTTGAGATAACAGAGACCCTTGTTAGGTCCAATGCCGTAGATGTGGTAGTAATCGATTCCGTTGCGGCGTTAGTTCCGAGAGCAGAGATAGAAGGCGAGATGGGAGACTCGCATATGGGTTTACAAGCGCGGCTTATGTCGCAGGCGCTTCGTAAGCTCACTGCCGCTATAAGCAAGTCAAATACCTGCGCGATATTCATAAATCAGATAAGAGAAAAAATCGGCATTATGTTTGGAAATCCCGAAACAACCCCTGGTGGAAGAGCCCTAAAATTTTATTCATCTGTTCGGCTTGATATACGAAAGATAGATACAATCAAATCACAGGATGTGGTTATAGGCTCAAGGGTAAGAGTGAAAGTGGTAAAAAACAAGGTTGCCCCGCCGTTTAAGCAGGCCGAGTTCGATATAATGCACGATGAGGGTATATCAAGGGCAGCAAATGTGATAGATGTTGGACAGGAACACGGGATTATCCAGAAGAGTGGAGCCTGGATTATCTACGGTGAACACAAACTTGGACAGGGAAAGGAAAACTCAAGATTATTCCTTAAGGAAAATCCGAAATTGCTTGATGAGATTGAGAAAAAAATAAGAGAGATTATTAAAAGCAAGGTTTAATCTATGTTAAAGAGATTATACGTCCTTGTGAGTTTTTTTATCCTATCATCGGCCCCTCTAAACCTGCATGCAAAGGAACCTGCTCCTAACCCCACAGGGATAGACCATCCTAATCCTTTAAAGGATGGGTCTAACTATTCGTCACGGGATGTATTTGAGAAAATAAAAGGTTCCATCGTAGGCATACAAGCGATTCAAAAAAGAAATGACCTTGGCTCCCAGGTGATCAGGGATATGGATATGAGGGAGTTTTTTAACAGGTTCTATCCCGATTCCTCGGCGCTATTAGAGGGGGATTGCCTTTCGGGGGTAGCGGTGGACGCTGGGGGGCTTGTGCTCACCCTCCTTGAACCGGTAAAAGAGGCAGAGAAGATTTTTGTGATATTTCCTGACGGAAGAAAGGAAGAAGCGGTTATAAAAGGCGAGGACGAGAGGTTGAATCTCGTGCTCTTAAAGGTAGATTCAAAATTAAGCTCAATAGCTGCCGTCTCAAAAAATGGTGCACAGATAGGCGACTCTGTGATTGCCGCAGGAAGCCCGTTCGGGCTTTCGGATTTCGGTAATTTTGTAACGGCAGGTATCGTAAGCGCAGTGAATCAGAAACTTCCTCAAAGCGATTACTTCTGCCTGCTTCAGACCGACGCGAAAATCAGCCCGCTTAATAACGGCGGCCCGCTTGTTAACGATAGGGGAGAGCTAATAGGTATTAATCTTTACGTGAAAGAGCAGACGCCGCTCTACTATTGCGTTTTCGTAAACTCAGGCGTTATCGAATCCCTCAAGAAGCATAGGAATCTCCAATACGGATGGATAGGGATGAGGGTCCAGGAGGATTTTAAGGGAAACTTAAGAACGCTTACAGTTGTTGATATCGAGAATAACGGCCCTGCATATGAGGCGGGTTTCTTAGAAAGAGATATTATAAAGTCATTTAACGGGGAGATGCCCCGCGGCGTTAAAGACCTGTCTGGGATGGTGGCTATGGCCGAGGTGGGCAGCCGCGCTTCGATTGATATCATAAGGAATGATAAAGAGATAAATCTTTATGTGAATATCGAGCCAAAGCCGAAGGTTGTTAAGTGAATGACAAATGTCAAAATCCCCGTCTGCCAAAAAACTTGTTCGGCGGGCAGGCAAATGACAAAATAAATCCAAAGTCCCAAGAACAAATTTCAAAATACGAGTTTTCATTTTGGATATTTGATATTTGTGTTTATTTTGGATTTTGAGCTTGGTCATTTGTCATTAGATAATTTAAATTATTAATGATTCCCAAGGATAAGCTTGAATCTTGCAAAGATGCTGCGCTTCGCCTTTTAAGTTACTGTCCGAGGAGTATAAAAGAGATTTCAGACAGGTTAAATAAAAAAGGTTTTTCTGCCGATACAATAGAAAATGTCATAAGTGCTCTTAAAAAAGCAGGCTATTTGGACGATTTAAAATTTGCAAAGGACAGGATCGATTCAAAGCTGCGTAAAAACCCGGTATCTAAAAATATAATAAGAGCACAGCTCGCCCTAAGAGGGATAGATGAGCCGGTAATAGATGAAGCGCTTTCAGGTTTTGAAGAAGCTTTTGATGAATATAAGATAGCAAGGGATATTCTGGAAAAACATCTTAAAAGCTTGAAAGATTTAGAGCCGGATAAGGCATTAAAAAGACTTTATCCTTATCTAAGAAAGCAGGGTTTTAGCGAAGAGGTTATTGAGAAAATTTTGAGGGAGAAGTTTAACGTAGAATAAAAGGATAGTTATTAGTTACAAGTTATGAGTTATGAGTTGTTAAAACTAGTAACCCATAACTTATCACTTATAACTTTTTGAAGATGGATTCCAATACCCTAAGACAAAATTTTTTAGATTTTTTTAAATCAAAGGCCCATACGATAGTGCCGAGCAGTTCCCTTGTGCCCGAAGACGACCCCACCGTCCTTTTTACGAGCGCCGGGATGAACCAGTTTAAGGATAACTTTCTGGGGCGCGTAAAGACACTTAAACGGGCGGCATCGTGCCAGAGGTGTTTAAGGACTGCCGATTTGGAGAACGTCGGAAAGACCGCAGGGCATCATACTTTTTTTGAGATGCTCGGGAATTTTTCGTTCGGTGACTATTTTAAGAAGGAAGCCATTGTCTGGGCGTGGGAGTTTCTGACAGGGGTTTTAAAGATAAAGGAAGAAAAGCTGTGGTGTTCAGTGTACAAAGACGACGATGAATCTTATGGTATCTGGGAAAAGGAAATCAGGGTGCCGATTAATAAAATTATCAGGCTCGGGCAAAAAGAAAACTTCTGGCCTTCAAATGCCCAGAAGGACGGGCCGAATGGCCCGTGCGGGCCATGCTCTGAGATATTCTTTGACCAGGGAGCGTCTTTCGGGTGCGGAAAGCGCGATTGTTCGCCCGCCTGCGACTGCGGCAGGTTTATAGAGGTATGGAACCTGGTATTCACGCAGTTTAATCGGAAGGACGGCGGATTACTAGAGCCCTTGCCGAGAGAAAACATAGATACCGGCATGGGGCTTGAGAGGCTTGCCAGGGTTATGCAAAATGTTCCCACAAACTTTGAGACGGACATGTTCAAAGATATTGTCAGCTTCGTTAAGGGTGTATCGGGCGTAAAAGATGATGCGGTCAGTAAGGCTATCTCAGACCATTTAAGAGCCGTTGTATTTGCCATATACGATGGGGTGTTTCCTTCGAATGAGGCCAGGGGTTACGTTGTGCGTATGCTGATACGGCGCTCAAGCAACCTGGCGGGAAAGATTGGTATCGAAGAACCATTTCTATATAAGATGGTCCCCATAGTAGCAAGGATTATGCGCTCGCCTTATCCGGAGCTTGAGGAAAGAAGGGAAAATATAGCGGATATCATTCTGTCAGAGGAAAAGAAATATAAGGAGACTTTAAAAAGCGCAACAGTTATTATGGAGGAGGAGGTAGATTCCATAAAGCAGAAGGGCCTCGCGTATCTTCCGAAAGAAATTGTATTCAGGCTCTACGATACTCACGGGCTTCCCATCGAAGCAATAGAGGAGTTTTCAGGCAGCAGGGGTTTAAAGATAGACAGGGAGGGTTTTAAGGATTTGCTTGAAAAGCAAAAAGAGGTTTCAAGAAAATCCTCAGGCATAAACGCAGCGATTTTCGCCGAAACCCTTTCGGCGCTTGTAAAATCGCTTAATATTAATACGGAATTTACGGGATACAATAAATACGAGGAGAGATGCCGAATAAAGGCTATCATTAAGGATGGTAAGCCCGTTGACGAAATAATAGACGGCGATACAAGCTATGTTATCACGGATATAAGCCCGTTCTACGGAGAGCAGGGCGGGCAGATAGGCGATACGGGAACTCTAGAGAAAGATTCCTCGAGATGCGGGATTATTGATACGAAGATAGTCGAGAGCACCATATTGCACGCCGTAGAGGTAAAGGGCTGTTTGCTTAAGGTAGGCGATGAGGTGACCCTGAAGGTAGATGTTAAGAGAAGGCATAATATCGCAAGGCATCACAGCGCAACCCATCTTCTGCAGGCGGCTTTAAGAGAGGTTCTAGGCTCGCACGTAGAGCAGTCGGGTTCTCACGTTTCGGATGAATTTTTAAGATTTGATTTCTCCCATTTTAAGGATTTGGATAAGAGGGAGATTGAGAGGGTAGAGGATGTAGTGAATGCTTATATACGGAAGGCCGCAGGCGTTTCCACGTCTGTTATGGGAATAGGAGAAGCCAGGCGCATGGGCGCGATAGCCCTTTTCGGGGAGAAATATTCCGGCACCGTAAGGGTTGTATTTATGGGAAATATAAGCAAGGAGTTGTGCGGGGGCACTCATGTAAGCTCTACGGGAGAGATAGGGTTGTTTAAGATAATATCAGAAAGCAATGTCGGAGCAAATTTGAGGCGAATAGAGGCGGTAGTCGGAGAAAGTGCTCTTAAAAGTGTGAGGTTTTTAGAAGGCAGCCTTAACGGCATAGGGGAAATTTTAAAGACTCCGAAGGATGAGGCCTTAAGGCAGGTGGAGAAACTTTTAAAGACGCAGAAGGACCTGCAGAAGAGGATAGACGTTTTAAATGCTCAATCCGTAAATAGGGTAGCCGCCGAAATGGAGCAGGAAAAAAAAGATATAATGGGTATAAGAGTGTTTATGCGCAGGTTTAATGATGTAGATGCGGATTTCTTAAGAAGAATCTGCGATATTCTGAGGGAGAAACAAAAGAAATTTATAGCGGTTTTGGCCGCCGACAGCCAGTCGAGGGCTATATTTATTGTGTCTGTCAGCAAGGAGCTGGTAAAAGAGGGTTTTGATGCGGTCGTCCTGGTGAAAGAGATTGCCAGTATCATAGGAGGCAGCGGAGGCGGAAGGCCTGACATGGCTCAGGCAGGGGGAAAGGATATATCGAAGATTGACTCTGCGCTTTCGAGCATCGAGGGGATTATTAAAGGATTGCTAACATGAACCCAATTATAAGCTTATATCTGTATTAAATATATAATAACAGGATCGAGCCAATTAAGAATATAATCCCAAATTTTGCAATAGCGAAATTTGCCCCGAAGGGGTTGCACGACAAAATCTGACGAGGATTTTGTCGGATTTGCAAGGTAATCCCGGATTTTTCTCGCCCGCCAAAGGCGGGCAGGCACTAATTTGTGCATGCGCAAAATTTGGGATACCCCGCAAAGCCAGCCAAATTCTCGCCGAATTTGGCTGTGCGGCCACTTACTATTGCTCGTGGCGGATTTTTCTATTGAAAAATCCGGGATAATAAGAATAGCGTTGGTATGTATGGAGGCCTAACGGGATGAAGGTTATCAAATTTTCCAGCAAGGCATTTTCGTTATTATGCGACCGCTCCCTTATAGGGAAAAGGCGCCTTGAAGAAAATGTCAAGGGTATTGTCCAGGACGTGAGGCTTTACGGTGACGATGCGCTGGTAAAATACACCAGGCGCTTTGACAGGGTAAAGTTATTACCGAAGCACTTCAGGGTTTCTGAGGCAGAGACAAACGGCGCCTATCAGAATATCGATTCGGAATTTATATCTATTCTCAAGGTAGTAATAGCTAACATTGAGAAATTTTACAGCAGGCAATTAAAGAAAAGCTGGAGTATAAAGGACGAGGACCAAACGTCGCTGGGCGAAATTTACCGGCCTATCGAGAAGGTCGGGGTCTATATTCCGTCGGGGACTGTGCCGCTTGTGTCCAGCGTGTACATGACTGTCCTTCCCGCCAGGATAGCGGGTGTTAAAAAAATAATACTGGTCAGCCCGCCGAACGAACACGGTACCATAAACCCGTATATACTGGTTGTGGCAAATTTGCTGAAGGTTGACGAGATATATAAGATAGGCGGAGCCCAGGCTATAGCCGCCCTGGCGTTCGGCACAAAGACCGTACCGAAGGTAGATAAGATTGTAGGGCCCGGTAATAAATATGTAACGGAGGCCAAGAGGCAGGTATTCGGATATGTCGATATTGATATGATAGCGGGCCCGAGCGAGGTTGTGATAATTGCGAATCAGAATTCCAACGTTGATTTTGTCATATCTGATTTGAAATCGCAGGCAGAACACGCAAAGGGGCTGCCTATACTGGTTACGACTTCAAAGTCGCTTATAAAGGCAATAAGAAAAGAGATTGAACAGGGCTTTATAGTTTATGTTAAAAATTTTGACGAGGCAATCGAGGCATCGAATAGACTTGCGCCCGAGCATCTTCAGATAATGGTAAAGAATCCCAAGAAGATTCTTAAGCGGATAACCAATGCGGGGGCCGTATTTTTGGGCCCTTACAGCCCTGTTAGCGTGGGAGATTATATAGCAGGCCCCAGCCATGTGCTTCCCACCTCCGGGACCGCAAGGTTTTTCTCGGGGTTGTGCGTGAATGATTTTATAAAGACAACCCATGTTATTTCTTATTCGAAAAAAAGCCTGGAAAAAGTAAGGCGCTCAATAGAGAAGTTGACGTCCTTAGAGGGCCTTCCCAGGCACGCGGATTCTATTAAAGTAAGGTTTCAGGAAAAAAAGGATTAGTGTATGAAGAATAAGCGTATAGCTAAGTGTCAATATAAAACTAAGGAAACTCAGATCTCCTGCCAGCTTAATATAGACGGAGCCGGAAAATCAAGCGTAAAAACAGGTATCGGTTTCCTGGACCACATGCTTACACTTTTTGCGTATCACGGTTTATTTGACCTTGTAATAAGGGTTAAAAAACAGGACTTGGATGTAGACATACATCACACCAATGAGGATGTAGGGATATGCCTTGGCGAAACTTTTAAAAAAGCACTTAGGGATAAGAAAGGCATCAGGCGTTATGCTACTTTCTTTGTTCCGATGGAGGAGGTTATAGCGCAAGTAAAAATTGATGCAAGGGTAATTGTGGACGTAAGCGGCCGTCCTTTTGTAGGTATAAAATTTCCAAGATCTGTTTATCAGTTAATTGGAGAGGATAATTATACCATTGAATACTGCAGGCAGTTTCTTGAGGCATTTTCAAGACATTCCAGTATAGCAGTATATGTCAAATTGGAATCCTCTCACGGAACGTTTGATCTGCATCACACAGCTGAGGCCGTATTCAAGGCGCTCGGCAGGGCGCTTGATGAGGCTACTTCTATGGATAAAAGAAGAAAGGAAATCCCTTCTACTAAAGGAAGGCTATAAACTTTGAATGTTGATTGCACACCTGTCCGCCGAAGGCGGAGATTTTAAAACCGATTACAGATTATCTCATTCATGAATTATCTGTGTAATCTGAATTTTAATCGATCTAATCGTAACTTTAACAAAATGTTGTTATGATTGCCATAATAGACTACGGCATGGGAAACCTGCGTAGCGTTCTAAAAGCCTTTGAAGAAGTAAGTTCAAAGGCTTTTATTACTTCGAGCCCCGCGAAGTTATTAAAGGCGGATAAGGCTGTTCTGCCTGGGGTGGGCGCTTTCGGAGATGCTGCAAGAGAACTAAAAAAAAGGAACCTTTATTATGCCCTTAAGGCATTTATTGAAAAAGGCAGGCCTTTTTTCGGTATATGCCTTGGCATGCAGCTATTGTTTAAAAAAAGCGAAGAATCACCGGCTGAAGAGGGCCTTTCAGTTTTAGAAGGAGAGGTTATTGGTTTTTCGCCTACAAGAAAACTTAAGGTTCCTCAAATCGGCTGGAATCAGGCTGAGCTAATCGGCAGGCATCCTTTATTTAAAGGTATAAAGGATAAAAACTATTTTTACTTTGCGCATTCGTACTATGTAAAACCAAAACAAAGGAATATTATAAAGGGCGTGACCAGCTATGGGGTTAGATTTACCTCGTTTATTGCAAAAGAAAATATATTCGCGGTACAATTTCATCCTGAAAAAAGCCAGAAGGCGGGACTAACTATTTTAAGAAATTTCGATAAACTCTAAGAAGTATAAAGTATTATATTCGTTACTTAAGTTCATTGAGTTATAGGGTTCATAGAGTTCTTAAAAACTCAAGTAACACTATGAACTCAATAAACTAAAGTTTTGGATTTTACTCAAAATGATTATAATTCCCGCAATAGATATAATAGACGGAAAAACTGTACGGCTTACACAGGGTGATTTTAAAAAGGTTAAGGTATATCCCCATAGCCCTCTTCAATACGCATTGAGGTGGCAGAAACAGGGCGCAAAACTCCTGCATATAGTTGATTTAGAAGGCGCAAAGACCGGAAGGCCGGAGAATTTTGATGTAATAAAAGAGATTATAAGTAAAATAGATATACCTGTAGAAGTCGGAGGAGGCATAAGAACAGAGTCCCTTATATCCAGATATCTTAGAATAGGCGCAGAATTCGTTGTAGTCGGAACAAGGGTATTGATTGACAAGGGTTTTCTTAAAAAGGTTATTTCTAAATATAAAGATAAGATTATTGTTAGCGCAGATTCCAAGAATAATATTATAAAAATAAGCGGCTGGAAGAAAAAAACCAATATCAATACTATTAATTTTATCAGAGAGCTGGAACATCTTAAAGTGAAGAGGATTATCTTCACGGATATTTCAAGAGACGGCATGCTTAAGGGTATAAATACAGAGACATTAAAAGATATATTTTTGAATACGAAAGATATTGAAGTGGTTGCTTCGGGCGGAATCTCAAGTTATTCCGATATCCTGAAGTTAAAGTCGCTAAAAGAGAACAGGTTATTCGGCGCAATAATCGGAAAAGCGTTTTATGAAAATACGATTTCGTTAAAGAAAACTCAGAACCTATGCTTGCAAAAAGAATAATTCCCTGCCTAGACATAAAAGATGGCAGGGTTGTAAAAGGCGTAAGGTTTCTTAATCTTAAAGACGCAGGAGACCCTGTTTCTAATGCCTCCTTTTATGACAGAGAAGGCGCTGATGAGCTTGTATTTCTGGATATAAGCGCAAGTTTTGAAAAAAGAAAGATACTCTTAGAGGTCGTAAAAAAGGTTGCAGAAGAGATTTTTATACCCTTTACCGTAGGCGGCGGCATAAGAGATATTGATGATATAAGGACGCTTTTAAACTCCGGATGCGATAAGGTCTCTATAAATACAGCAGCTATAAAAACACCTTCGCTTATAGATAAATCCTCAAGGCGTTTCGGTAGTCAATGTATAGTGGTCGCAATAGATGCAAAACTTTCAGGAACTAACAAATGGGAAGTATACATAAACGGCGGAAAGACGCCCACAGGCATTGACGCAGTAAAATGGGCAAGGGAAGCTGCTAAAAGGGGAGCGGGTGAAATCTTGCTTACAAGCATGGACAAAGACGGCACAAAAGAAGGCTATGACTTAAGGCTCACGAGGAAAATCGCAGATAGCGTACCTATACCTGTTATAGCATCCGGCGGAGCAGGCAATCTTAAGCATCTTTACGAGGCGTTTAAGGCAGGTGCAGATGCAGCGCTTGCCGCCTCGATATTTCATTACAGGGAATATTCTATAAGGAAAACCAAGTTATATTTAAAGAAGAAAAGGATTAATGTAAGGTTATGAATATTGTACATTGTGCAAGACATAAAAAGAGGATAATATGAATATATCAAAGAAGATAAAGTTTAACAAACACGGCCTTATTCCTGTAATAATACAGGACTATAAGAATAATCAAATTCTCATGCTCGCCTATATGAATGAGGAGGCATTTAATTTAACGCTTAAGAAGAGGAAGGTTCACTTTTTCAGCCGCTCGAGGAATAAACTATGGCTGAAAGGTGAGACCTCGGGGAATTTCCAGTTGGTTAAATCGATATATTTTGACTGCGACTCTGACACCCTGCTTATAAAGGTGTCTCAAAAAGGCGGAGCCTGCCATGAAGGATACAGGAGTTGTTTTTTTAGAAAACTGACACCAAAAGGTGGTTTAAAGGTTATAGAAAAGAAGGTATTTGACGAGAAGAAGGTGTATAGGGTAAATTCAAATATCAAAAATCAAATATCAAAATGACAATGCAAAATTAAAAATATTTAAAATTTTTGGATTTTGGTATGTAATTTTGATTTTTGCATTTTGAATTTTGGATTGAATAATATGTATTCCCCAAACGAAAAAGAATTTTTGAAAAAAGCAAGAAAAGCAAACGTAATCCCTGTCTGCAAAGAGATAGTTGCAGATATGGAGACTCCCGTATCCGCGTATATAAAATTGGACAAGGGCAGATATTCATATTTACTTGAGTCTGTTGAGGGCGGAGAAAGGCTCGCCAGATATTCCTTTTTGGGAATAAATCCCTCTCTGGTATTTACAAGCAGGGGCAGAAAGATAACTATAATGAAGGATAGAAGGAAAACCACCTTCGTCACAGCGAAAGACCCGCTTTACGAGATAAAAAAGATTATGTCAAGTTTTAGATTTGCAGGAGATTTGAGCCTTCCGAGATTCTGCGGCGGGTTTGTGGGATATATCGGCTATGATATGATCAGATTTTTTGAGGATATACCGGATAAGAACTCAAATGAATTAGGTTTTCCGGATTCCATTTTTATTCTTTCCGACGAACTTTTGGTATTTGACCATATAAATCATACTATAAAGGTGGTTATAAACGCGCATATAAAGGATAACCCAAAACTTGCATATAAACGCTCTAAGATAAGGATAGGCCGCATTATAAATTCCCTAAAAAAATCTGTCAGAATAGAGCCATTTCCGGCAGGCGATACAAAAAGGTTTAAATATCCGGTTAAAAGCAGCGTCTCAAAAAACGGTTTTATTGACATGGTTAAGAGGGCAAAGGAATATATCAGAGACGGAGATATAATCCAAGCGGTGCTATCCCAGCGCTTTAGACTAAAGTTTAAATCAAAGCCCTTTGATATATACAGGGCACTTCGCTCCATAAACCCCTCGCCCTATATGTTCTATTTAAAATACGGTAATTTAAAATTAATCGGCTCATCTCCCGAGATACATGCGCGATGCGAGAACAAAATTGTGCAGTTAAGGCCCATTGCCGGCACAAGGCCGCGCGGAAAGAACGAAGAGGAAGATTTGAAGCTGGAAAAGGAACTTCTTAAGAGCCCCAAAGAGAGGGCTGAGCATATAATGCTCGTTGACTTAGGAAGGAACGATATAGGAAGGGTTAGCCGGCCCGGCACAGTAAAGTTAAGCGAGCTAATGGTTATAGAGAAATATTCTCATGTAATGCATATTGTAAGCGAATGCACGGGAAAACTAACGCCTGCTTTCGACCAGTATGATGTAATAAGGGCTACATTTCCTGCGGGCACGGTAACAGGCGCTCCGAAGGTCAGGGCTATGGAGATAATAGACGAACTTGAAAATATAAAGCGCGGGCCCTATGCCGGATGTATCTGTTATTTCAGTTTTAACCAAAATCTGGACAGTTGTATAACAATCAGGACCATAATGGTTGAGGATAATAACGCCTATATCCAGACAGGCGCCGGCATAGTCGCAGATTCTAACCCCATAAAAGAATATGAAGAAACAAAAAATAAGGCAAAGGCTTTATTCAAAGCAATAGAACTAGCTGAAGTAAATAGATTAAAGGATAAATTTAGAGCAAAATAGGTTGAAAATGACAAATGTCAAAATCCAAAATTCAAAATAAATCCAAAATTAAAATGACAAAATTCAAAAATATTATTTTGTCATTTGTGCTTTGTCATTTGTCATTGGAAAATTTCCGTATCAAAATAAGATAGAGAAGAGGGTTAAATGATTATTATAATAGATAATTACGACTCATTTACCTATAATCTGGTCCAGTATCTCGGCGAGTTAAAGCAGGATATTCTGGTATTCAGGAATAATAAGGTAACCATAAATAAAATAAAATCTCTGAGGCCCAGGCATATTATTATCTCGCCGGGGCCCGGTTACCCGAAGGATGCGGGGATTTCAAATGAGGTCATACATTATTTTAAGGATAAGGTTCCGATACTTGGGGTGTGCCTTGGCCATCAGTGTATCGGAGAAGTTTTTGGCGGAAAGATTGTCCACGCCAAAAACCTTATGCACGGTAAAACCTCTCTTATCTATCATAATAAAAAAACTATCTTTAAAAATGTTAAAAACCCCTTTGAAGCTACCAGATACCATTCATTGGTGGTAGAAAGAAAATCCCTGCCGGCTGAACTGGAACTTATAGCCGAGACAAAAGATAAAGAGATTATGGCGGTAAAACACCGGATATATCCTTTATGGGGCGTGCAGTTTCATCCTGAGTCGATATTGACTAAAGAGGGGAAGCATATACTTTCTAATTTTTTGAGGATAACGAAGGATTTTGTAAGAAGCAAAAAATTATAAATTCAAATATCAAAAATCAAGATGCAAAATGACAATACCAAGTTCAATAATGAAGTGCAACACTTAGGATAATCATGTATCCTAGGTGTTATGAAAAATAAAAACTATAAACAGCTCTCCTGCGAAGAGAGA
>JAGVOB010000046.1 GCA_020052955.1 Candidatus Omnitrophota bacterium
GGCTCATGAGGGGATCCTCCTCGTGGATTGACTTTCTCTCAAAAGCCATTTTACCACGTAGGATGTGATTCCCTTATTTTTTTACCGGACACGAGTGATTTTTGTTTTAAAATAACTAATACTCCTATTACGAAATCTATTGTTTTATTCTTCTTTTTGTCACTTATCCTCATAATATTAATTTCACTTAATATAGAATTAATAGTTGAATCAGTTCATGATTATTTTTGGGGCTTTTACCCAAAAGCCGGCCAACATCATAAAATCTATCTATTAGTTTGGGGTTCAATATATATAGCAGCATTGAAAATTTTATATAATAAGATGCGCTACCCCAACATCACAAAAAATGAAAAAAATCGAATCTCTTATTGCTTTTGGTCATTTATTCTAGGGGGTATTATAGGACCGTTAGATTTTCTGCCTAAATATGGCTTAGAATTTTATCCGCTTGGTTATTTTTGCGTACCTTTCCTTATCACGCCAATTGGAATTGCTATCTACAAACATAACCTCATGAACATTAAAATTGTGATAAAAAAAGGCATGGTTTATTCAATCCTTATCGCAACTATCACTGGGATCTACCTGCTTCTTATCATGATCATTGAACATATCTTTCGAGGAATGATAGGATATCGCTCAATCATTGTCAGCCTGCTTTCAGCCTTTATTATTGCGATTATTTTCAACCCCTTACGCGATAGAATACATAATTTTATAGATAAAATCTTCTTAGGAAAATTACCACAGGAAATTGCTATTGAGAATAAACTATTAAAACAAGAACTTGAGCACTCGGAAAGACTTAAAACTGCAAGCACGCTGGCCTTAAGTTTGGCGCATGAGGTAAAAAACCCACTCACTACCTTAAAAACCTTTACTGAATTCTTGCCCGACCATTATGAGGATAAGGAATTTTTGCAGAAATTCTCTAAGATCGTACCCGGGGAAATAGAGCGCGTCAATGACATCATTAAACAGCTTTTGCAGTTTTCAAAACCATCTCCTCCCGCTTTCCAGACAATCTCTATTTACCAACTTATGCAGGATATTCTTATTTTCCTAAATAATGACTTTTTAAAACATAAAATCAAGCTCAACGAATATTATGAGGACAGGAACCTAAAGATCAACGCAGACCCAAGTCAGATCAAACAGGCCATGCTAAACATCCTCTTAAATGCCATAGATGCCATGCCAAACGGAGGAACAATCACTATAGAGGTAAAGAAAAGAGAGAATCTTATCGAACTATCTATCAGAGACTCGGGCTGCGGCATAGCCAAAGAGGATTTAAAACATATCTTCGATCCATTCTTTAGCAAAAAGGAATCCGGCACAGGATTAGGCTTAGCCGTGACTCACCAAATCATCAAAAACCACAATGGCAAAATCGAAGTCGAAAGCGAACTAAACAAAAGCACAGCTTTCTCAATCATAATTCCTTTAATCAAAAACCCTTCTGAAAATGCATCTTAACGTCTTCTTTTTCTCTAGTTCCCTACTAAGCATAACTAGCCTTTTCCTAATAGCAATCGTCATTAGATATGGCAATAATAACATTCACAGAATTTGGTCTTTTCACAATTCTGCTATTTTTGTTTGGGCAACATTCGCCACTTTATTAAGTATAACTACAAATAAAGAGCTGTCTGATGTTTTCTGGAGAATAGGCGCTTGCGGAGTCTCACTAGTTCCTCCCCTTTACCTCCACTTATCCTGCTTACTAACAAAAAGAAAAATTGGAGCTAATCTTATTTTTTCTTATCTCATCAGCATCTTTTTTTCCTTCCTTATAATAAAAACAAATCTTATTATCAGCGCCCCAAGCGTATTCTACCATAATAATTTTTTTATATTATCAATAGGCCCACTTTATGCTTATTGGTTTTTATGCTGGTTCATAATTGTTGCACATGGCCATCTTTTTCTAATAAAATTTTATTTATCAAATAAATATAAAAGACCTAATGAATTAAAATATTTTATTATCTATTTTTCAATCGGTTTCTTTTTTGGTATATTTAATTTTTTAAATCCGCTTGGTTTAAGCATATTTGAATACGGAAATCTCGGACTTTCCATAGCCCTCCTCAGTGCATACTATTATATTTTTAAACACCAGCTCCTTGGCATAGAAATTATCTATAGAAAAGGTTTTCTCTATTCCATTTTATTAACGACTTTATCAGCCATATATCTAAGCTTAGTTATGTTGGCCGAATGGATTTTTAGAGGTTTGGTTGGATACCAATCCATAGGACTTTCTTTATCGTTAGCTATTATTATTGCGTTATTGTTTAATCCATTAAAAAATAAACTTCAATCGGTTATTGATAAAATCTTCTTAAGCAAAACTCCGCAGGAAATTGCTCAAGAGAATGTACTTCTTAAACAAGAGCTTGAACACTCTGAAAGATTGAAAACCGCAAGCACACTTGCTCTCGGTCTTGCGCACGAAATCCGCAACCCTCTCACTACCATCAAGACTTTTGCGGAATATCTCCCAGAAAAATATAAAGATAATGAATTTGTTAGCAAATTCTCAAAGATCATCCCTTCTGAAGTAGAAAGGATTAATTCTATTATCAAACAACTTTTAGATTTTTCAAAACCCTCACCCCCTACCTTTAAAGAAACAAATATTTGCGGCCTTATTCAAGATACAGTAAAATTTCTTAATAGCGAATTCTTGAAACACAAAATTGAAGTAGCCGAATCCTTTGAAAATGCTCAAATACTCATCAAAATAGACCCTTCCCAGATACGTCAAGTCATTCTTAATCTGCTTCTCAACGCTATGGAAGCCCTTCCTAATGGCGGCAGAATTGAAATTGAAACAAAAACTTTGTCATATAACCAGATTGCTATAGAAATCTCCGATAACGGCACAGGCATCCCCAAAGAAAATATCGCCCGCATCTTTGACCCCTTCTTTACAACAAAAGATGCTGGCACAGGCCTTGGCCTATCCGTAACACACCAAATCATCAAAAATCATAAAGGCCTGATTGAAGTAAAAAGTGAGATCGGCAAAGGAACTACCTTTATTATCAAATTGCCGCTGGTAAATTAAGATTTTGGTGAAATTGGGAGAGTAATTGTAAAGCGGGTGCCGGATTTATAAATCGAATCTATTATTATCTTACCATTATGAGCGCTAACGATCTTATCTATAACATAAAGGCCTAGGCCTGTGCCTTTTTTTGCAGTTGCTTTTGTAGTGAAAAAAGGAGTAAATAATTTCTTCCTATCTAAATCTTTTACACCCATCCCATTATCTGACACTATAATTTCAATAGAACCATTTACACTGCTTGCCGATATCTCTATTCTACTCTTATAGCCCTCTTCTTTTAAAAAAGTCTGCCTTTCTTTAGTAGCGTCATAAGCATTATCTATTAAATTAAAAAATACCTCTTGAAGTTGTGTTAGATTGCCGTATAACTTCGGCAAATCTAACGGGATATTCTGAATCAGATCTATTTCCTTAAGCTTGATCTTATACTGCACCATATCTATAGCTCCGCCGAGCACATCTTTCAAATCTACTAATTCATAACCGCCCTCACCTGGTCTTGAATACTTTAAAAGGCCCTTTACAACTTCGCCGCCCTGTAAAACATTAGCCTCTATCCTAGCCAAAGCACTTTTTAAATCTGTCAAAACCTGTTTTGTCTCTTCACTACAATTTGAGCCATCATAGGTCTTCAATATATCTAAAGCATCTCCGGAAATCAAGGAGAGTGCATGGAAACGGTTGTTAATCTGATGCGATAAACCATCAGCCATTGTTCCAATTGTTGCCATTTTTTCTGCTTGGAATAACTGCTCGTGAGTCCTCTTTACTTCGTCATAAAATTGAGCATTCTCAATAGCCAAAGCAGCTTGATTAGTTAAAACAGAAAAAACAATCAAATCGTCCTCGCTGTAAAGTTTCCCAGATATCTTTTCGCCAAGAATTAAAATTCCTATTAATCTATCTTCAACAAAGCTTGGAACTACAAGAGCCCCTTCAAGCCATTTTAATTGCTCAACGAATTTTAGCATACTTTGATTCTGCCCCTCATCCCTAAGCCTCATAACGAGCTCTTCGGTGACTATTGGCTTTTTAGTAAAATTCAACTGCCAGACCAAAGGAGAACCGCTATCTATAAAAGCACTATCTCCAACTAATTTTCTTTTTCCTCTGCAAGCATGAAATGCGTAATTATTAGCTTCTTTATCAAAAAGATAAATAGCTGCATGTTTAATTTTAACGGTTTTTGTAATGACGTGCACCACAACATTCAAAAGTTTCTTTAAATCCTTTATCCTAATCATTCCACTCGAAGCATTACGCAGAATGTTTTGGTATGCGCGTTGCTCTTTTAATAGTCTATCTTCGGCTCTCTTTTGAATATACAGATAAATAAAAGGCCCGACCGTAGCAAGTAAAGTTGA
>JAGVOB010000055.1 GCA_020052955.1 Candidatus Omnitrophota bacterium
GCTTTCTTACTCTCAAAGAACAAGGAACTCGCTGCCTCTTTATACAAAATCCAATCTCAACGCTTTAAGAAAAATCTGAAAAACTAACAAAGTCCTGTTCTTAATTTCTAACCCAACAGGGTAGTCCTTCCTAATCCAGCGGGATAGACCATCCTAAACCTTTAAGGATGGGTCTAATACCTCTTAAAGGAAGGGATTAATCATTCTAAGGAAGGGCCTAATGCAAATTTTGGGATTGATATTTCTAATGCTAACGGTTATCCCCATCAAAAACCAGAATAAGCTCACCAAGGTCAGGCTATACATATTTGTGTCAAAAAAACTATGCACAAGAAAAGCCAGTATTCCTCCTAACAGGCCCACAAAAATATTTTTTGTGGAGTCCCACGGGTTTACCCGCTTCGCCACAGCGTCAGCGAGCCGAGCACCCGTGGCACCTTTATTTTCGGTCTTCCACCCGCGGGGCGGAATCCCGCCCGAATGCCATTCATCCACGGCTTCATAGCCGTGGCATTCTGGATGCGGGGTTAAATTTTCGTCAACGCAATTGAGCTTCCTGAATGATTTAATGAAAAAATCTAAAATAAACCATAAAAAGATAATAAGCCCTATTATCCCTATCTCTGCCGCTATCTGTAAAAAACAGTTATGTGCATAGACTATTTCAGTATAATCCGCAGGCATAAAATGTGAATAATTTGCCATGAAGGTGCCTAACCCATGGCCTAAGAGAGGTTTTGCTTCTATCATCCTGACGGCCGTATGCCACATAATTCTTCTATCTAAAGTGGACGTATCCGTTAAGGTAAAAAAGGAATAAATGCGATCCTTTATCCAGACAGGAGAGATAAATATTGCTATTGCCAACGCAATAATAATACCATAAAATGCTTTTTTTCCTTTAAAGACACTTAACAACAACAAACCCGCAATTAACCCTATCCATGCACCCCTTGTCCAGCTGATAAATAAAATTATCATAAGGAATATCGCTTCAAACATCAGAAGGAAATTTATAATTTTATTCTTGAACTTTGAAAACGACATCATGATTGAAATTAAAATAAAGCTGATGAGGTATCCAGCGAGATCGTTTGGAGCCTGAAAGGTTGCGGTAATTCTTGATGCATAAATTTTTCTATAAAGTATAAAGTCATATCCTGAAAAATACTGAAACAACGCATCGACAGCTATTATGACAGCCGAAATCAGCGCAAGCGTGCATATAAATTTAATCTTTTTTTCCTCGTGGAACGTGTCAATAATAACTAGATATAAAAGAAAATATTCCAGGGTTTTGAAAAAGAATGCTCTTGCACTTATTAGGATGTTACTGCTTATAAAGATTGAAAAGAAGCATATGCCTATATAAACAAATAACGGCCTGTTGGTATCGATATACTGCTCTTTAAACTTTCTGAAAAGGCCTGCTATTTTTTTAAATACTGAACCGTTTTGTGCATGAAAAGCAGTATAAGCAAGGGATATCTTATTGAGTAGCCATAAACCTATTGCCGCAGAGATGGTTATTTCGATCATTGCTTTCGAAAAAGGCAGGCAGAATATCATAATGCATAACAAAATCTCTATTAGTTTATGGGTTCTGCTTTGGGGGATACTAAGAGGCATCAGGCTTATATAATTTTGCTGATCTCACGGCATGGAATACCTGTCTGTTTGCATATATTAAATATGTCGTCAAGCCTCTTCCCGTTTAGAGACGGGGTGGCTATTATAATTTCGTCAACATCCTTGTCTTTGATAATGCTCATTATGGATTTTCTATTACCGAGTATAGGGACACCATGGATCTGCTTGCCGAGCTTTAACGGGTCGTCATCTATGAAGCCGACAGGTATATAGCTTAAGGCCTTATTATTTTTCAGTTCTCTCAGTAAGATTTCGCCCGCATCCCCGGCTCCGAATATAAGGACTTTTCTCTCTTTATTGTAATATGGATTTAAGAGCAGCTCTCTAAAAACCCTCATTGTAATTCTGGATGCCGATACTAATATCAGAAGAATCAGTGCGTCAATGATGAATACGGCTCTTGAAAAGCCCATAAAGTCGAACATAAGCAGTATGGTAAGAGCGGAGAAAATAGAGCTTAAAAAAACCGCCTTTGTTATTGATATAAGATCCCCAATTCCAACATACTTCCATATTCCCCTGTAAAGTCCAAAAGCAAAAAAAGTAACTAATTTTACTATAAGGATGACAGGTAACGATTTGATAATACAGCTTATATGATCAGGCGTTAAAGCACCTTCAAAACGTATAAGGTGCGCTGCCAGATAAGACAGGCATATTAAAATCAAATCACAAATAACCTCAATAATATGCGTCTTGTGTAATATTATTGAGTTAATCAAAACCATGCCATTCTTTTCTTCCTGGAGAGGTTTGTCCACTTTTTTATAAATCGGTATTTGCGAGAGAAATATTCCGAAGAGAAAGGTGATTACAAAAACCAATAGCATGATCACACTGCTTATATATACATTGAATCTAAGGGTGGCTATGGCAATGATTCCGAGTATAATTGAGGCCATATATAGGAAGAGAACCGCCTTTCTTTCCGGCATACCAAGATATACCAGCCGATGCGAGGTATGGTCTACCCCTCCCTTAGATATAGCTTTTCCGTTAAGTTTGCGCATCAGGGCAACAAAGGTCGTATCAAATATAGGCACCGCCAATACAAAAACGGGCACAAATAATACCATAAATAGATTAGAGGCGTGTCTCCAGGTGCCGGATATGGTAAGTGAGGCAAGGCTAAAGCCCAAAAACATACTTCCACAATCGCCCATAAATATCTTGGCGGGATTAAGATTATACGGCATGAAACCAAGCGTAGCCCCGGCAATAATAAGTGATATGCTCCCGACTTCATAATTTTTTAAGATGAAGGAACAGGCCGCTATGGTTACGCTTGATATAAAAGCTATACCGCAGGATAGCCCGTCCATATTGTCCAGCAGATTAAACGAGTTGGTAATCAGCACAATCCAGAGTATAGTCAGGGGAATGGCTATGAGAGGCGATTTAATCAGCTCTATTATTATGCCCGAATCTACCATCATGGAAGCTACTATTATCTGTCCGATAAGTTTAGAATGAGGTTTAATGTTGTAAATATCGTCGACAATACCCCATACAAAAATCACAAGACTCGCCAGTAAAAAGAGGTATGTTTTGGCAAAATGCACCTTAAACGTAAAAAAGGTTACTATAAATGCAACATAAATAGCTATTCCTCCTAAAAGGGCTATTGGCTGTTTGTGCCACCTCCCTTCTTTTGGATGCGATACTAATTTAAGCTTCAAGGCAATATTTCTCACAAGAGGGGTGCTAACAAACGAAATGACAAGAGGCATTAAGAATAATAATAAATATCTCATTTCTTATCCTTGCAATAATTGATAACGCTCTTTATTATTCCTTCAAGGTTAATCTGAGGCTTAAAACCAATCAAAGTGTTTATTTTTGTTATATCGGGGACACGCCTTTCCATATCCTCAAACCCTTGTTCGTAAGCTTTATCGTAAGGTATATATTCTATTTTTGACTCACTCCCAGTTAGCTCAATCACCTTTTTTGCGAGGCTTTCTATCGTTATCTCCTCCTGGCTTCCAATATTAAATGCCTCGCCGATAGCATTCTTATGTTCCGATAGCCCCATAAGAGCGTTAACGGCGTCGTTAACGTAAAGGAAACATCTTGACTGTTTGCCGCTGCCGTATACCGTTATAGGTTCGTTCTTTAAAGCCTGGCTGACAAATCTCGGCATAACCATTCCATATGCACCTGTTTGCCTTGGTCCGACTGTGTTAAACAATCTTGCAATAACTGTCGGCACCCCCTTTTCTTTACAATATACATATGCCAGTATCTCGTCTACTGCCTTAGAAGTGGAATAACTCCACCTGCTTTTAAGCGGTGAACCTAAGATCCTATCCTCATCTTCTTTAAGGGGTACGTTGGTATTCTTTCCATAAATTTCCGAGGTGGAGGTTATTATAACCTTTTTTCTATATCTATGAGCCATTTCAAGGACTATCTCACTTCCTCTAATATTGGTAGTAAGAGATTCAAATGGTTTCTTGATAATAAGCTCTACCCCAACCGCCGCTGCAAGATGGAATACTATATCGGTGCGCTCTACCAACTTGTCAACAAGAGTTTCATTTAATATATTTCCGACTATTAATTGAAAATTAGGGTTACCCTCTAAATCCGCAACATTTTCATACCTGCCGGTTGATAGATTGTCGAGGATTTCTACCCTATGCTCCTTCTTTATTAACGCCTCCGTTAAATGAGACCCTATGAATCCCGCACCACCAGTGACCAAAACCTTCATAATATTCCCTCTTAGTTAAAGGTTTCTGTTAACTTAAAATGGGTAACAAGGTTGGTGCTTAAAGCAAAACCTCGTGAGGCCTCTAGCGGGCATGGTTCCGCCACCGAACTTTGGCGGAGAGCGAGGCTGAACGTGGAGCGAAGTCCGCCACAAACTTTGGCGGACAAGCGTTTTTGCGAGAGCACAACCTTGATATTACCCATAGTTAATTTTAAGTTAACAGTATCAGTTAAAGCAAATTGCCGGATCTTTTTCTTGAACCAGGCCCCTATATAGATTATCCATATCCCTTAATAGCTTGTCTTTTGAATAGTTCTCTTTTATGAATTGCCTTGCGCTACAGCCTAATCTGCGCCGCTCATCAGGATGTTCGATCAAACATAGTATTGCGTTTTCAAAAGCAGGTATATCATTTGAACCCACGAGTAAACCGGTCAGGTTATGAGTAATTAGATCGCTTACGCCGCCAACATTGGTTGAAATGGTTGCTTTCGCTGAGGCCATAGCCTCTATAAGAGTAACTGGTGTGCCCTCATTGACAGATGTCAGCGTAACAATATCCAAGGCCGCGTAAATTTTGCTCATTTCGGTTTGCCACCCGATAAATTTTATCATTTCATCCAGCCTCTTATTTGTTACAAGCGACTGAAGCTCTTGCCTTAATTCACCATCTCCTACAATAATAAATTTTAACTTTTTATTTTCCAGTTTTTTGTTTTTCAGCAACTGGTTTGCTGTCTCTATAAACATCCTGTGGTTCTTTACAGGGGTAAGCCTTCCTATAATCCCTATAACTAAACAGTCATTCTCTAAATTTAATCTATTCTTGAATGCCGTGTTTTCTTCAGGTAAGCTTAGAAATTCCTCCAGTTCAAACCCCAGCCTTATTACCTCTATTTTGTCTTTGCCCGCAATCTTGAATTGTCTTGAAAGGTCCTCTTTCTGCTTTGGGCTTACCGCTATAATCTTATCGGTGAATAATGCGAGTATTTGCTCTATCAATATAAATAGCCTGGTTTTTACAAATCCAAAATACCCATGGAATATATGCCCATGGAAAGTATGCACCTTAATAGGAACCCTGCAAACTATCGCAGCGAACCTGCCAAGCATACCCGCCTTTGCAGTATGAGTGTGTATTATAAATGGCTTTTCTTTTTTAATCAACTTAAATAATTTGAAAAATGCTATTAAGTCATTTTTGAAGTTGATATCCCTTCCTAATTCTTTGATTATTATCGGTTTTATGCCCTTTTTATCTGCAAGATATTGCATATCTTTTTCATTCTTATCCGCAACGCCAGATACCAGTATGGACTCAAAATGAGATTTATCTAAGCCTTCTGTTAAGAGGATGGTATGTATAGCAGGGCCACCGATATTCAGGCGGGCTATTACACGCATTATTTTTATTTTATTCATAATTGTAGTACGCAGATTTATATTGGTCCTTTCTTAATTATTGTGGACTTATAGGAGTAAATCTTGGGTTTTTAAAGCGAATTGCAATTTTAGCCAGGGGAGTCGCAGGCATTTGAAGGAACTCGCC
>JAGVOB010000025.1 GCA_020052955.1 Candidatus Omnitrophota bacterium
CAAATTCAAATATCAAAAATTAAATATCAAAATGACATATCAAAATCCCCGCCTGCCAAGGCAAAGCGGCGGGCAGGCAAAAATTAAGGAAAAAGATAGGCAGCAAAAGGTGTTCAGAAGTTAAGTCTTGATTTTTGCATTGTAATTTTGATTTTTGCATTTTGATTTTTGGATTAAAGTATTATTTACTTGACAAGATACTATGGTAGCCGTAGATAAAGCCGGGAAGCCTACGGCTATACCAAAACTTATATTAAAGACGGATAAAGAAAAAAAGAGGAATAAAGAGGCATTAGAAAGACGTAAACTTCGCCTTAAATTCAGCTAATGGAAAAAAATATATTCTCCGGCATAAACAAGATAGATATTATCAAAAGAATACCGATTTTCGCAAATCTTGACAAGCGCGAATTAGAATTTGTATCGGAGAAATCAAGGATAGCAGAATACAAAAAGGATGAAGCCCTATATCTTGAAAAGAGCCCTCCGGATGCATTTTATTGTATAGTAAGCGGAAGGGTTAAGGCTCATACCGCTTCTCCGGACGCAAGGGAGCATATGCTCGAGGTATTGCACAGAGGAGAATATTTTGGCATTATCTCTCTTTTAACCGGGGACCCCCATTCGTTAACAGCTACTGCTATTAATGATTCTGTTATTTTGAAAATAAATAAAGAAGATTTTGATATTTTGCTAAAAAGAATACCCCAGCTCGCCATACATCTAAGCCAGACCCTTTCGAAAAGGATAAAAGTAAAGCAGATGCATCCAAAGACAGTATTCGAAAGTGATATAATTTCTATTTATTCAACCTCAAAGGGCGCAGGCAGGACTACCTATGCAGTAAATCTATCCATAAGCCTCAGGAGGGAGACGGGCAAAAAGGTTATCCTGTTAGATATGGGCTCCTCCCATAAAGAAACCTGTAGGCTGCTCGGCATCAATCCCGCTAATAAATCTTTGAATCTAAAAGACGCGTCAGCTGATTTGGATTACATAAAAAGGCATATCTTAAGGTATTATTCAGGGATAGAGGTATTAAATATTTTGCATGTTTTAAAAGAAAGCAGAGATGAAAGGTATATCATACCGCTATTGGGGCTTCTTACAAATGAATATCACTTCATAGTTATAGATTTATCTTTTCAGATGGACGAGGTAGTATTTAAAGTCCTTACGCAGGCTGACGATATTCATCTTATAGTTGACTCTGAAAAGCCTCACCTTGAGGCCGCCTCAAGGCTTATAGAGGAATTAAACAAGTCAATTTCAAATGCCAAGTCTAAAATAAAGGTTATTATTAATAAAACAAAGCCGGATGAGGCCCTTTCAAGCGAACAGCGGAAGGAGATTTTAAAGGACAGCGTATTTGCCAATCTTCCCGAGATAGAAACTCCAGGCACAGGCGGGGGACTTGAGGCCGGGCCTATTATAATAAGAGAACCAAAGTCAGAATATAGCCGCGCAATAAGGCGTATATCAAGGGATACCGGGAATGTATTAGTAGGGCTTGCCCTGGGCAGCGGAGCGGCATTAGGTTTGACGCAGATCGGCATGATAAAGGTGCTTGAGAGCGAAAATATACCGATTGATTACGTGGTTGGCTCCAGCATAGGCGCATTAATAGGGGCATTTTGGGTTTCGGGAAAAAATGCCCGGGAGCTTGAAAATATTGCCCTCTCTTTCGAGAATAAACTCGTTACTTTGAAGTTAGTAGACCCTGCCTTACCCCGCTCAGGGCTTATAAATGGGGACGGGGTAGTGAGTTTCTTAAAGGAAACTCTTGGCGATAAGACGTTTGCGGACGTCAAAATTCCTTTTAAGGTAGTCGCGTCCGATATCTATAACAGGCGGATAGTTGTTTTGGAAAGAGGAAGCCTGGTTGATGCCGTGAGAGCATCCGTGTCTATTCCGGGCATATTCGTTCCCATCAGAAGGGATAACAGCATTTTAATAGACGGAGGCATATTAGACCCGGTACCTGTTGATATACTCGTAAACATGGGGATAAAAAGGATAATAGCGGCAGATACTCTACCCAGCCCCGACGATATTCAGAGGACAAGATTACACGAAGAGGAGCATGAGAAAAAACTTAAGGGAGAGCGCTCATTTTTCAAGCGAGCCAAATTTTTCTTTAACTCTGCCGCAAAAAGATTAATAACCCCAAATATATTTGATATTATCGTAAATAGTATGCAGGCAATGGAATATTCGCTTGGCGAGGCATGCCTTCAGCAGGCGGATGTGGTGTTAAAGCCGAGGTTGATAGATCTTAAGTGGTATGAACTATTTAATGCGGGCAGGCTTATAAAGCTCGGAGAGCAGGAGGCCATAGAAAAACTTCCCCAGATCAAAAAGTTAGTAAGTGAATAAAAGCTATTTCGAAGTAGTAACATAAAAATAACCAAACACCAAACACCAAGCACCAATAACCAAATAATAACCAATAACCAATCAAACAATAACCAAATAAAAAGAGAGAGAAAAATAGCTTCTCTGGTAAATTAGTTATTGATTATTGGAATTTATTTGGTGTTTGGGATTTGATTATTGGTTATTTCCATCTATAACACATATTATAGGAGGATTTATATGTCAAGGGTTGCTATTGTAGAAGGTATTAGAACGCCTTTTATAAAAGCGAGAACGCTTTTTAAGGATATACCCGCTCAGGAGTTGGGAAGGATTGTTACGAGAGAGCTACTCGATAAGACAGAGCTGGATCCCGATTTGGTTGATGAGGTTATTTTTGGAAACGTTTCTCAACCTCCGGAAGCAGCAAATATAGCTAGGGTAATTTCTATAATGAGCGGTATATCTATTAGAAAGATAGCCTGCACAGTCCATAGAAACTGCGCCTCCGGGATAGAATCTGTTACAAGTGCATACGAAAAGTTAATATGTAATTATGCCGAAGTTATTATAGCAGGCGGAACGGAATCCATGAGCAATATCCCGTTATTATATCCTAAGGAGTTCGCGGAGTTTCTGGCAGGCCTTAACAGGGCCAAGAAAGGCCCAGGCAGGATAAAGGCGATGCTTAGATTCAGGTTGAGTTTTTTCAAACCGATAATAGGCGTCATGCTGGGGTTGACTGACCCTACCTGCGGTTTAAATATGGGGCAGACCGCCGAAGTACTGGCTAGAGAATTTGGAATCTCAAGAAGGGCTCAGGATGAATTTGCGCTCCTTAGTCATAAAAGAGCAATTGCTTCAAGGGATAAGCTGAAAGAGGAGATAGTCCCCGTATTGCCTCCTCCAAAATACGGCATCCTGGTGGATAAGGATAACGGCCCGCGCGACAATCAGACGCTTGAAACCCTTGGAAAACTGCCGCCTTATTTCGACAGGCAGTCAGGCACTGTTACCGTTGGGAACTCTTGCTCTTTAACGGATGGGGCTGTAGCGGTTCTCGTTATGAAAGAGGAAAAGGCAAAAGAGCTGGGGTATAAACCGTTGGGTTATATAAGATCATATGCCTACGCCGGGCTTGAACCATCCAGAATGGGTCTTGGCCCTGCTTATGCTATTCCGCTTGCCCTGAAAAGAGCGAGTCTTAAATTTAACGAGATACAATTGCTTGAGATAAATGAGGCATTTGCCGCTCAGATAATAGCCTGCGAGGCAGCGCTTTCATCCAAGGATTTCGCGTATACAAATTTTGGCCTGGATAAACCGATAGGAAGCGTAAATAGGGAAATTTTAAATGTGAATGGCGGTGCGATTGCATTAGGCCATCCCGTGGGCTCAACAGGTACAAGGCTTATACTGACACTTTTAAAAGAGATGGCAAGAAAAAATATTAATCTGGGATTAGTGAGCCTGTGCGTTGGCGGCGGCCAGGGCGCAGCGATAATACTGGAGAGGTAAATAATTAAAAAGAAGGGTTAGGTTGAGGTCAAGGTTAAGATTTTTTCTAAACCTAATCCTACAAGGATAGACCTTCCTAATCCTTTTAAGGAAGGGTCTAAACTTTAGCCTTAACCTGATTGAAACACAAACCTTGTCATCCATTTTAATTAAGTTAAAAGAATTAAAGAGGTAAAAGATGACTGAATCAATATTTTATAAAGAGATCTATAATGTAGGAATTATAGAAATTGATCAGCCGGATTCAAAGGTAAATACCCTGACCACAGAGCTTATGAAAGAGTTTGAAGGGGTGATTGAGGGGATATCCAGGTCAAAAATAGAGGGTCTAATTATAACAAGCAGGAAAAAAGATGTTTTCATAGCCGGTGCAGATATAAAAGAGATAGAGGGGATAACTAATTTCGTTGAGGCGCGCTCCAAATCTAAAGAGGGCCAGGCCATATTAAACAAACTGGAGAATTTAAGTGTGCCCACCCTGGCCGCAATAAACGGCGCTGCGCTCGGTGGAGGGCTTGAGCTTGCGCTAGCCTGCAGATACAGGATAGCTGCCTCGTCCGAAAAAACCAAGCTAGGGCTTCCGGAGGTAGCGCTTGGCATAATCCCCGGCTTTGGTGGAACTAAAAGGCTTGCAAAATTAGTGGGTATAATGAAGGCCCTGGATATGATTCTGCCCGGGAAGGCCCTCTCTTACAGGGACGCCCTGAGGGCGGGGCTTGTTGATAAAGTTGTTTATGAAAAGCTTCTGCTTGAAGAGGCCTTAGCCTTTATTAAAGACATAAATGCAAAAAAATGGCTAAGGCGTCCGAAGAGAAAAAAACTGTTAAATCTGTTTCTTGAAAATACCGCGCCCGGGAGAGCCATCCTTTTTTCTAAGGCTAAAAAGAATGTGTTAAAGAATACAAAAGGGTATTATCCTGCGCCCCTGATTGCGCTTGACGTAATAAGGAGGTGCAGGAGGTTAAACCTAAAAGATTCTCTGGACGTGGAGTCAACCGAGTTTGCCAAGCTGGCCATAACGGGTATTTCCAAAAACCTGATAAAGGTTTTCTATCTTTCGCAGGAGTATAAAAAGCTTACGGGCGTCGAGGGAAAGCCGATAAAACCGCTTATTATAGGAAAATGCGCAGTGTTAGGCGCGGGCGTGATGGGCGGAGGCATAGCGCAGCTGGTGAGTTTTCATAATATTCCCGTAAAGATGAAGGATTTAAATTATGATGCGATAGGGAAAGGGCTCTTAAGCGCCTACAAGGTTTATAAGGGTGCCGTATCAAAGAGGATATTAAACAAGAATGAGGCAGCGCTTAGAATGGGCCTGATATCTGGCGCAACAACATACAATGGTTTTAAGAAGGTTGATATTGTTATAGAAGCAGTAGTTGAGAATCTGGATATAAAAAAGAAGGTCTTTAAAGAAGTGTCAGGGGTAGTTTCGGATAACACAATCCTTGCGTCGAATACATCGGCACTTTCAGTAACGGAGATGTCAAAGGCAGCCAGGAATCCCCGCAATGTAATCGGTATGCATTTCTTTAACCCTGTGCACAGGATGCCTCTGATTGAGATAATTAAGGGGGAATATACGTCGGAAGAGACAGTAGCAACAACCGTTGAGTTCTCAAAAAGGCTGGGAAAGATTCCCATTATTGTAAATGATACAAGGGGATTTTTGGTAAACAGGATACTGCTTCCGTATATAAATGAGGCGGCTATTATGTTAGAAGAGGGTATCTCCGTAGAAGCAATAGACCGCTCAGCCGAAGTTTTTGGCATGCCTATGGGGCCCCTTACGCTTATAGATGAAATCGGCATAGACATAGGTTATAAAGTAGCTAAGATACTGGAGGAGGCATTCGGAGAGCGCATGAGGGTGTCTCAGATATTCGATTTAGCCAACAAAAATGGTTTATATGGGAAGAAAACAGGCAAAGGTTTTTATGTCCATAGAAAGAAAAAGAGGATTGTAAATAGCGAGATTAACGGATTGCTCGGGCAGATTAAATCAAAAAATGTAAAAAGCCATACTGGAGAGGACACCATAAAGGACAGGCTGTTTTTGCTTATGATAAATGAGGCTTCCCGTTGCCTCCAGGAAGGCGTGTGCCTCAGGCCGTCCGACGTTGATGTGGGTATGATATTCGGCACGGGGTTTCCCCCGTTTCGAGGGGGGCTTTTAAGATACGCGGACAAAGTGGGAATTCAAAAAATAGCGGAGAAACTCAGCATATTTAGCAAAGACCATGGAGAAAAATACACACCGTCAAAACTTATCTTAGAGCTTGCAAAATCCGGGAAGGGTTTCTATAATAGCTGATAAGACGTAAATGTATATTAAGCGCGATGATGTTAGAATCGAATTTTATAGGGCTAGCGGACCGGGCGGACAGCGTAGGAATAAAAAAGAAACAGCAGTCCGCATTACCCATTTACCAACACGCATTATGGCTGTTTCTGCCGATGAGCGTTCTCAGGTACGCAATAAAGCTATAGCCCTTAAGAGATTAGAGAAGAAGTTAGGGATTTTATTCAGGAAAAAAAAGAAAAGGCTCCGCACCAAAAGGCCCGTTAGGGTTAAGGAGATGATTTTGCAGGAAAAAAGAATAAAGGGTGAGATCAAGCGTTTAAGAGCTCTGGTAAAATCCCGGGGTTATGAATAGTGCTTCATAAAATTAAATCTTATCAGTTAAAGGAGCGCTAAGGGACGATTGTCCCGAATGAAGTTACTCATTAAGGTGTACTTCGGGATCCCGATGTGTCTCTTAAGAAGTTTCTACATTCGGGAGGGGTGCTCAGTCCGCCAAGCTTCTTGGCGGACGCCGAAGCCCCGCCAACGGCGGGGATAGCGGAAGTGCGAAGTTAACCTCTTTGACATCTATTAAGAATTAAGTTGACGGAGCAATAGGTTAGCCTAAACTTTGGAGGGATATTAAAATGAGACTGTTGCAAAACCTTTGTTTGACGCAGTCTCATAAGCGTGCATACCCCTCACGCATTGCTTAAGCGCCTTTTTGGTATATTGCTTTTGCTTGTTTCGGCGAGGTTGATCCTGGCAAAATAATATAAGAAAATGGTTATAAAAAGCCAACCTAAAAAAAGTAAATTACCCAGGGTATTTGATTTGGGTATTTCCTGGAACTGGGAGTATGATAGCGACTTTATTCCACAGATAAATAACACCTGCCTTAAGAAAGGCCTTAAGCCGTATCTTGTAAATCCCCACAATCTTTACGAAACCATTCGATTAATAAGCGATAAGCAGATTAAGTTTCGTTATTTTTTTGACCGTGCCTCCGATACCGACCACAGGTTCCTGGAACTTGAGCAGCTCTTGCATAAGAAAAAAATATCCTTTCTAAATCATCCCGATAGAATAAAGTGGATTGACGATAAAATCCTTGTCCATATGGAGCTTTTAAATAGCAAGATTACTGTCCCGTTAACGTATATATATTATCCAACAGATAGCCATACGGCAATATCAAATAAGATTAAGCAGGTAGGAGTGCCGTTTGTCGTAAAGCCTGCGCACAGCGTAGAGCGCGGCGGTATGGGCGTTCTTGTAAATGCACACACGGTTGAGGATATTTATCACTGGCGCAGCCGCTACAGGGATTTTATATTCCTGCTTCAGCGGCAGGTTAACCCGTGCCTTATGGGAGAAAGAACCGCATGGTTTAGGGTATATTATGTTCTGGGCAGAATAATTCCTTCGTGGTGGGACCCGCTCACTCATGTATATAATGTTGTTACCAAAGATGATATAAGAGATTTTAAATTAAAACCCCTTTTTGATCTGACAGGCAGGATAGCGGCTATTTACAAGTTAGGGTTTTTCTCAACGGAGATAGCGGTTGAAAAACGCAGACGCTTTTTCGTTGTCGATTATATTAATGACCAGTGCGATATGAGAAGAAAATCAAGGTTTGTTGACGGAGTATCAGACGAAACAGTCGATCTAATAATAGAGGAGCTCGTATCCAGGCTATATAAAATAACTTAGGTACGAGCCAAGTTAACAACTTTATATATTCGCGGCCAGCAAAGTCCCGAGTCCGCTAAAAGCGGACGAGGGGCAAATGTCCTCAAGCTAAACGAGGGGAACAATGGCCGCTCACCTCGTGAGCTATACGGAAACCTGTTATGGAAGGCTTTATAGCTTTCATTTCACTTGACTTAAAAGCTATATATGATAAACTTAAACAATAAAAATGCAGGCAGTTAATTCTAAAAATATCTTAACGAATATTTCAATCGCCCCAAAAGACCCTGCTACAAAATACAGGGTCGCTTTTAATTTTATGTTTGTCCTGCCCCTGCTTATCTGTGTGTATGTCGGTGTAAATTATGCAATGAAGGTTGAAATGCAAAACGTCCACGTCTTTGGCCTTATTACGCTGGGTATATTTATGAGCCTGGTAGGGCTCTATCTTTCCCATAATACCACTATTAAGGAAGTGATGGTGGAGGAGGGTCAGGGGAGGGAGGCGGCACCTTTGAATTCCGGCGAACGCGGGCAGAGTAAAAATATAAAATCGGGAGGTGAGTCCTGAAATGGTGCTTTATAAGAGGTTTCTATCCAAGCCCATAGGAGAGATTTTAATAGAAAAGGGCGTTATAACCAGGGAGCAGCTTTTAAAGGCATTAGAGCTCCAGAAAAAAGAGAGTAAGCTTATAGGAGAGATTTTAATAAATTTAGGGATTGTAAAAGAAGAAGAGGTGGCTCAGGCGCTCACGATGCAGTACGGGCTGCCGTACCTGCCTCTAAAAAATTATGAATTAAATCCGGAGATAATAAAGCTTATCCCTAAGGAACTTGCCCATAAATACTCTTTAATCGCTATCGACAAGATAGGTAATACCCTCACCATATCCATAACCGACCTTTTAGACCAGGAGATAATCAGTCAAATAGAAAAGCTAACAAATTCGAACGTTCAATTTTTTGTTAGCACAGCTTCTGATATAAAAGATGCCTACAAGCGTTATTATCAAGACTAGGCTCTATGATAGTACCTTTAAAAAAACAGCTTGGCCAGCTCCTTATAGAAGCGAATCTGATAAACAAAGAGCAGTTAAAAAAGGCCATTGAGTTTCAGAGGCAAAAAGATACTACGCTCTCCCGGGCACTGATAGAGCTGAACCTGATATCGCAGAATAAGCTGATAGCCTTCTTAGGCGAGAAGCTGGATATCCCCCCGATAAATCTTACCAGGATAAAATTAGACCCGGAGGTGTTGAATCTTGTCCCGAAGAAGCTGATCAGGAATTATCAGCTTATTCCGGTGTCAATTCTGGCAAATACCCTCACGATCGCTATGTGTGATCCGCTTAATTTTTTTGCTGTCGATGACATAAAGTCTATTACAGGCTTTGAGATAAGGGTGGTCGTAGCTTCTTACGACGATGTAATGGAGATAATAAAGCGCCATTTTACATTCCAGATGTCACAGGAGATAAAACAGATACTGGAGGATATTGACGAGGGCGCTCTAAGCGTTGTCGAGGAGGGCAGGGATGTGGGGGTGCCGTCCGAGGCAGAACTTCTGAGGCTCGTCAGAGAAACCCCGGTAATTAAGCTTGCTAATGTGCTGTTAGCAGAGGCTATTAAGTTTAAAGCATCCGATGTCCTTATAGAGCCCCTCGAGAAGATGCTTAAGGTAAGATTTAAGATAGACGGTGTATTCCAGGATATACAGTCATCTCCAAGGTCCATGTTGGGGGTTCTTGTATCCAGGATAAAGGTTATGTCGGATCTTAATATTGCCGAGCACCGTCTTCCTCAAGACGGCAGATTCAAAGTAAAATACGGGAAAAGAGAGGTTGATTTCAGGGTCTCAATTGTACCATCGAGCTTCGGCGAGAAGGTATGCCTTAGGGTATTGGATAAGTCTAATGTAATACTGGATATAGATAAGCTGGGCTTCGGCGATTACCTGCTTCAGGAATTAAAAAAAGTAACGCTTAAGCCGCATGGCATGCTTTTGGTATGCGGGCCAACGGGTGCAGGTAAGTCCACCACTCTGTATTCCGCGTTAAGGTTTGTGGATAGCCCTGAAAAAAATCTGATAACAGTAGAAGATCCCGTTGAGTTTGACTTGGTGGGTGTTAGCCAGGTTTCCATAAGGCCAAATATCGGCTTGACCTTCGCAAGTGCCCTGAGATCTATTTTGAGGCAGGACCCGGATGTAATTATGGTAGGAGAGATACGTGATTTTGAGACTGTTGATATTGCGATAAAGGCCGCGCTGACAGGACATCTAGTCTTAAGCTCATTACATGCTATCGATGCCGCAAGCTCTATAGTAAGGCTTATAAATATGGGGGTTGAACCGTTTCTTATAACCTCTTCGCTGATAGCTGTAATAGCGCAGCGGCTTGTAAGGCGTCTCTGCCCGAAGTGTAAGATTGCCTATGAGGCTGAGCCGGCACTTATAAGCAGCCTTGTCGATACCAGCACGCTTGAAAAAAAGCCCGTAACCTTGTTTAGGCCGAAGGGCTGTGATTTCTGTAGGCAGACAGGTTTTTCGGCGAGGATGGGTATTTTTGAGATGATGCTTATATCGCCCGAGATAAAAAAGCTTATAATGGAAAAAGCCCCGGAGTCGCTTATAGAGCAGGCCGCTAAGAAGGAAGGCCTGGTTACGCTAAGAGAGGACGGAGTAAATAAGGCTTTGAAGGGTTTGACCAGCATTGAGGAGATTATAAGGGTAACTGCGGGAGAGCAGCTTTAAATGGCAAGAACAATAAAGGATATATTAGACGAGCTTCTGGTTAAGAGCGGCTTTTTAGATAAGAACAAAATTGAAAAGGCTCTTGCCATTCAGAAGGTAAAAGGCGGTAGCCTTACAAAGATACTGGTAGAGCAGAATATGATATCACAGAAGGACCTGATGTCTGTTTTAAGCGAGGGTTTAAACATACCGCCTATAGACTTATACAAGTATAAAATTGACCCCAATGTTGTCAGGATAATCCCTGAAAAGATAGCCAGGCACTACTGTATTGTACCCATCTCGAGGATAGAACAGTCCTTAACGGTTGCCATGAGCGATCCCTTGAATGTATTCGCGATGGACGATATTAAGCTTTTAACGGGGTTCCAGATTGAGCCGGTCCTAAGCACAGAGGAATCAGTCCGTGAGGTTATTGACAAATGCTATATAACCGATGGGATTGATTTTGAAAAACTCTTCAAGGAGGCAGAGTCTGAAGAGGTGGAATTAGTATCTGAGTCCGAAGAATTGGACCTAGGCGAGATTGCGATGGAGAGCCAGCAGGTGCCTCTCGTTAAAATGGTGAATCTTATGATTATAGAGGCGTTAAACCGCAGGGCATCCGATATACATATAGAGCCGCAGGAGCGCGAGCTCAGGGTGAGATACAGAGTAGATGGAAACCTGCATGATGTATTAAAAATTCCCAGGAAGAATCAGAACGCCGTTATCGCAAGGATAAAGATTATGGCGAATCTTGATATAACCGAATCCCGCCTCCCCCAGGATGGCAGGTTCAAGATAAAACTTCCGGATAAAGAGGTGGATTTCAGAATATCAGTTTTACCTATAACATACGGGAATAAGATTGTTTTAAGAGCCCTTGACAAGACCCAGTCAGCAATGTCGCTTGAAAACCTTGGTTTCTCGCATGAGGCGATTTCAGAAATGAATAAAGCAATATCCTGGACGTCCGGGATGATACTTATTACAGGCCCCACCGGAAGCGGGAAGTCAACGACCTTAAACGCTATTTTATACAAGTTGAATACCCCCGATAAGCATATAATAACAATAGAAGACCCCGTAGAGTACATACTCGATGGCGCTACGCAAATCCAGGCCAGGCCTGAAATAGGCCTAACCTTTGCAAGCGGTCTTCGCTCTGTCCTCAGGCAGGCGCCGGATATAGTAATGGTCGGTGAGATAAGGGATTCTGAGACGGCTGATATTGCGATAAAGGCATCTTTAACAGGACAACTTGTATTGAGCACGCTCCATACAAATGATGCGCCTTCGGCTATTGCAAGGCTTGTAGATATGGGCGTTGAGCCCTTTCTGGTGGCATCTTCCCTTGTTATGGTGGGCGCCCAGCGCCTTATGCGAAAGATATGCATAAAATGCAAGGAGAGGATAGATATAGCCGATAGCGTGCTTGAAAAGGTGGGTATAGATCCCGGACAGATAAAAGAGAGAAATTTTTATAATGGTAAAGGTTGCCATCATTGCAATAATACAGGTTATTATGGCAGGATAGCAATACTTGAGATTTTATTGATCGATGATGAAATAAAAGAACTTATAATAAGAAGGGCTACGGTTGATAAGATAAAAGCCAATGCCATAAAAAAAGGCATGAGCTTATTAAGAAGTGAGGCCGTAAATAATTTTTTATCCGGTTTAACTACACTTGATGAGGTATTAAGAATCACGACTACGGAATAAGTAAAATAATAGGATTAACAAAATGTTATTTAAGTATACAGCAAAAGACAGCACAGGCAAAACCATAAGCGGCTCTGTGGATATGCAGGATGAGCATGCCGTGATAGAAAACCTGAGGAAACAAGACCTTATAATAATATCCGTTAGAGAAGAAGAGCCAAAGGTAGAGGCCAAAAAGATTATAATTTTTGGAGGTAATATTAAACCGGAAGACCTCGTGATATTTTCAAGAGAACTTGCGACATTGGCGAATTCGGGTATTCCGCTTTCTCAGTCCGTAAGGGTTCTTGCGGAGCAGATAGAGAATCCCAAATTTCGAAAGGTTCTGATGAGCGTAAATGACGATATAGAGACTGGTTTAAGCTTATCCGAGGCCTTTTCAAGGCACCCAAAGGTTTTTTCTATGCTTTACATAAATATGGTAAAGGCAGGAGAATCAAGCGGTACATTAGATAGTATACTTGATAGGCTTGCGGGCTATCTCGAGAAGACCACGGCATTGAATAGAAAGGTGCGCGCCGCGCTTGTGTATCCGATTGTAGTTACGGCTATGGCATTTGCCATAACAACGTTTTTGGTTTTATTTGTAGTACCGACGTTTAAAAATGTCTTTGCGGCATTGGGAGGCACTCTCCCTGTGCCTACCCAGATTTTGATATTTGTAAGCGACTCGCTAAAGAAATATTTCTTCTTTATCGCGGGCTTTTTTATATGCCTCTATTTTCTTTTAAATAGGTTTATTCATACGGAATTCGGCAGATTTCATTTTGATAGGCTATTGATAAACCTGCCCCTGTTCGGGCCTTTGTTTAAAAAGGTTGCCGTAGCCAAGTTTTCAAGGACTCTTTCTACGCTGGTTAAAAGCGGCGTGCCCATATTGACAGCCATTGATATTGTCAGCAAGACCACGGGTAATAAGGTAATTGAGCAGGCTATAAGGGAGTCAGGCAGAAGCGTAAGGGACGGCGAGCCGTTTTCAGCGCCCCTTGAAAGGAGCAAGCTTTTCCCTCCTATGGTTATAAGAATGATTTCAGTCGGTGAGAAGTCCGGGGAATTAGAAAAAATGCTTTCTAAGATTGCAGATTTCTACGATGACCAGGTAGATGCCGCGGTTACGGGTTTAACCGCTATGATTGAGCCGCTTGTCATATCATTTTTAGGGCTTGTCATTGGTTTTATAGTGCTTGCTATGTTTTTGCCGATTCTGAAATTGACGCAGCTTGTCGGCGGGTAGTATATTGTCTTATCAAATAAATAATACTTTAATCCAAAAATCAAAATGTAAAAAACCAAGTTCAATAATGAAGTGCAACACTTAGGATAATCATGTATCCTAGGTGTTATGAAAAATAAAAACTATAAACAGCTCTCCTGCGAAGAGAGAG
>JAGVOB010000012.1 GCA_020052955.1 Candidatus Omnitrophota bacterium
AGGGCATCCGTTCCTGTGCCTGGTTCTCCCGAAGCGAAGCGGAGGGCAGGCACAGCCGCTCAGCGCCGCATTCTCCCTGAGCGAAGCGAAGGGAGAACGCAGTCATCAGCCGCCGGGCCACAAACCAAAGACTGAAAACGAAAGAGCGTTATTCCCGGTCGGCTGGATGAAATTGTTGTACGCTCCTTTGCTATTCTGATTTTCAGTTAACGTTTCCAGCACAGACGAACTTGGGCAGCAATTTGACCTTTCGTCGTTTGTGCTGTGTTAGGCGACGGCTTCCTTTTAAATCCAATTTTCCTATTTTAAAACCTAATATAGGCAGATATATTTTTTATCTTCTAATTTTTTAATATGAGCATCGTTCACATCAGGTGGTATGAGAACTACAGGGATTAGCGTAATAATATCTTTTCCTGGCGTTTCATCAAAAGCCACATTGATTTTTTTGAAATATGCTTCTTCAAACGTGTAATCTATTTCGTTCAAGAAAAATTCAATGTATTCTGCAGACGCTGAACTTACAGGGTACAAAATAGCCTTTGGAATTAACTTCTTTCTTGATTTTAGTGGAGATAGAAAGTGAAATAAAGATTTCTTTATTTTAGGCATTGGGAGAGTAAAAGACAAAAGCATATCTTTAATCATTTCTAACCTTTCTTTTAATTCTACGTAATTTTTATTATCCTGTAATTTGAGTAAAAGATTATCTGCACCATTTTCAAATAAATTTATGTCAAATCCCCTATTTAATAAGCTAATCATTAACTTAATGTATGTCCTACACACCGAATGATAGTTTCTAAAAACATCCTGACAAATCAGACAACCAATTGTAAGCAGCAATCCACTTCTACCACCCTCGTCTTTCGTATTCGTAGGAAAAACTACTATGATACAAAGGTATGACTTATAACAAAACGCCCTTGAATAAATTGATAGAAGTTTTTTATTTGATATTGATGAGTAGATGATGTTTCTAAATTGATCGTGCTCTTTGGGAAGACTCTGGGGAGCAAGGATTAAGGTATCCTGATATTGCCGTATGTGGGCTACAATAAAAGGCAAAATTTGATAGTGATCATCTGGATAATAAACACTAAGGTCGCTAATCATCTTTTCACCTCATATCCCATAAAGTTGATTTATAACCACATCTAGCATCTTATCTGTATTCCATTTTTCAATAGCACTTCCAAAAATGAGTTTGAAAGGTATTCCAATGTCCTTTGCCGTTTTTGCTGCGAACTCAATATGTTCGCTGAATAGTTCTTCCAAAACTTGTTTGGTTTTTTGAGAACTTGAATCTTCAGGGGGAAATTCAGAAAAAAGATCAAACTTGCTGATATATAGAATCAGTATTTTAGGCTTCTTGGTAAATTTCGAGGCAACTCCACCGATATATGCTTTCATCGAACCTAACTGTATATGGATGTATTTTTGGTCAATATCCTTATAAGAATCCAAAAGCCGTATTGAGCCATCACTATTTCTGCCATTTTCCTTGAACGCTGAGATAACTATAATAATTGCATGATTATACTCTTTAAAGAACTTATCCCAAACTGTTCCATAAAAATGACCTGGAATATCAGAAATTGATGGATAAATTTCAAATTTCCCCCTGGGGATAAAGCCCTGGCGCTCTTTTTCTGTAACTCCTGAAGACTGTCCAGTAAGTTTGAAAATTTCTTCTTTTTCAATGCTGGAATTAACAAGACTCATTAGGAGTGCTGTTTTGCCGGAAAAAGGTTCACCGATGATCAGTAACCTGATTCTTCTTTGAATGTAAATTTTCTTATAGAGATGTCTTGCAATAGCAGTGGTAATTCCTAAAGTGGATAAAACGACAATTAGTTTCCAAAGAATATTTATTAATTTCTTCCAGTTAATAGTACTAAGAAAAGGTTTCTTAGAGGATTGCTGCTGAATAGACGATTGCTGTTCGCTTTGTCGCCATATACCCAATCTTTTTTCTTGAGCATCATTTTCGGCAGATACACAATAAGAAGGCGCTGCCGATGGCTTCTTAAGTTTAGCATATCCATTTTTCAAAAGGAGGTATTTGAAATCAACCATTTCCGGATAAGTAGCATTAAAGGGATCGCCTTTACCAATTATGCCTGGAAATACAATTAAGTCCGATAAGTCAACTTCATTGGTACCTGCAAATTTATATGTTGAATAAACCAATTTATTTTCCCTTACTTCTATAACTGTAACAAAATTTTTTATTTGACTTCTAATCTCGGGAACATCCATACCAAAACATATTGAGAAAAATAAGATTAGAGTCGAATATGTTCTCTTCACTTAAATTATCCTCATTTTTCTTTAAGGAAGCTGTCGCTTAACTCGTTTATAGACGACCATATCGTCTTTTCCTTAAATATCATTTTATTTATTCGTACAATGCGGCGCTGAGCGGTGCCCGAAGGGCATCCGTTCCTGTGCCTGGTTCTCCCGAAGCGAAGCGGAGGGCAGGCACAGCCGCTCAGCGCCG
>JAGVOB010000175.1 GCA_020052955.1 Candidatus Omnitrophota bacterium
GCTTTCTTACTCTCAAAGAACAAGGAACTCGCTGCCTCTTTATACAAAATCCAATCTCAACGCTTTAAGAAAAATCTGAAAAACTAACAAAGTCCTGTACGATATTAAGAGAGTATTTTAAGATATACCCTCGATAGAGGTTATCAAAAATATTTTAGATATATCACTAAAGGAAAGCCCTAGGTAATTATAAAATAAATACCTACGCAAAAAATTAGGGAAACTGCTGTGGAGTTAATTGCGGGGAGGCTACATTGTCAAGGCCCGGGAGAGTAGGCTCGGGAGTTTTCTTAATATCTAGCACTTCTCCTGTTGTTGCGTTAATTACTACATCAACAAGAGAAAGTGGCTCCTTTTTGAGCACTGTTACCAAGAAAACGGGTTTTACGTAAACAAGCAGCGTTTTTTCTTGTATCCCCTGCATGGGTTGTAACATTGCCCTGCAAGCTTCCCCATTCGCCTCGCGCTGGGCAGTTTCTACAGCTTTAATAAGGCTTATTTTGGATGCATCCAGCAATATTCGCGAAGTTTCTTCAGGCTTGGGATTAAGTATAGTTATCGTCGATTCCTGCGGTTTACTGGGCTCGACATTTAGCACCTTTTTGCTTTTTCCGCTAATTATTACGTCAACTAAAGATGCGGGCTTTTTAAGTACTGATATTGAGAAAATAGGTTTATTGGTTAATCTTCCCGCTTCTGTTGCCGTTCCCATTATTGCTGAGGCAGCTTCCCCTGAGGCTTTCTTCTCGGCTATCTTTATGGCTTCAATAAGGCTTATTTTACACTCATTCAGTAGATTTTTTTGGATTTCCTCAGGTGCAGGCCTTTCGACCGTATCAAATAAGCTGGGTAACCTTGAATCTGGCGATTCTTCTTCTGCGTTCTCCTGGGCATTGACGATGAGCAGATTATAATTAAAGACAGTTATAAAAGATAAGAAAAGTATAATTAGAAACAATATAGCCTTTTCGTTTAAAATTTTATACATTTTTCCTCCTGCTATAGATAAATTGTTATTTATCCTTTTAAATTTAGGTTTGATGAATTATAATATAAAATAGTCAAAGCTGTCAAGTTTTATTAACGAAAAAGATTGGCCAAGGCGCCAAAAAATGAACTTATCGCTTAAACCATATAAGGCAATTTAGGCATATTAAATCCTTTGTTTAAAAGTATTCCCAGATTTAAGGTATCTTTAACAAATAAGGAGCTACATCTTCTTCTTAAAGGTATATTTAGGAGGAGGCATGGTAGCTCAGATGATAGAATAGTTGAGTTTGAAAAGAGATTCGCGGAATATATTGGGGTAAATCATGCGATAATGGTTCCTTCCGCAAGGATGGGATTGTATCTAAGCCTTAAGAATTTAGGGTTAAATCCTGGTGATGAGATTATTTTACCCTCCTTTACCCATTATGCAGTTCCCAGCATGATACTATATCTGGGGCTTAAGCCAATCTTTGTTGATATTGACCCACAAACTTACAACTTAAACCCTAACCTGGTTAAGAAGCTCATCACCCCAAATACTAAGGCAATAATTCCTACCCATCTTTATGGCTTACCATGTGACATGGATGCCATTTTAGAGATTACAAAAAGGTATAATTTGAAAGTGATTGAGGACTGCGCCCAGGCCTGCGGCGCAGAGTATAAAGGAAAAAAAACGGGCTCCATAGGAGATGTAGCCTATTTTAGCCTTGGCCTCACCAAGAATATCACCGCCCTAGGCATAGGAGTAGTTACCACTGATGATTATGAATTGGCATGTCGAATTAGGAGTGAAGTTAATTCTTATTCGCCATTACCCAGGCTTAAGCTGATAAAAAGAATAGCAGAGGCTTTTTTAATTAAGGTATTGACAACACCAATTATTTTTTCAATATTTTTATTTCCGCTAATCACCCTCTTTATTTGGTGGTTTGATAATGATATAGTAGGTGATATCTTTAAAGAAGAAGAAATACTATTTACGGAGCTGCCAAAAGAGTATTTAAAGTCGCGCCCGGTTGAACTTCAAGCTGAGATAGGCATAAGTCAAATGGAGCGTATAGAAAAGATAAATCAAGAGAGGATAGAAAATGCGCAGATTCTCATAGATACCTTGAATGGATTTGATAAAATAAAAATTCCGAAGTTACTTCCCTATGCTAAACAAATTTTCGTCAGCTTTCCTATCCAGGCTAAAAATAGGAAAAGATTGCAAAGGGAATTGCTCGGAAAGGGAGTTGATACATCAAGCGGTTTTATTAGAACCTGTTCTCGGATGAATATTTTTAATAAATTTAAGATGGACTGCCCAATTTCAGAGGAAATAGAGCAAAACATCCTGCATCTTCCGGTTTATCCTTCTTTGAGCAAAAAAGATTTGCTGTATATTTCCGAATCGATAATAAGGATACTAAAAAAAGATAAATAGAATAATGCGGATAGATACATTATTTAAAATGGGCAAAGGGGCATTGATGGGAAATATATTTGCAAGAAGAATCCCTTTAAATGTTATGCTCTCAGTGACGAATCGATGCCCGTCAGATTGCAGTTATTGCAACATTCCAAGCAGAAAACAAAGAGAGCTTTCTACCAAGGAAATCTTAAAATTAATTGATGAAATTACCGATATGGGCGCTCAGCGTTTAGGGATATGGGGTGGCGAGCCTTTGGTTAGAGATGATATAGGAGAGATTATAGATTATGCAAAAAGGAAGGGGCTATTTGTTACCATGGATTCTAACGGATATTTTTTTCCTCAAAAGAGGAAGCTCTTGAAAAACCTGGATCATCTAATCTTGGCTTTTGATGGCCCAGAGGAGGTTCATGATTTAAACAGGGGATCGGGGAGTTTTAAAAAGGCGATATCTGCTATTGAGGCAGGAAAAGGAGCGATTGCCTGCTGGACAGTAACCGTTCTAACAAAAAATAATTTAGATTCGATAGATTTTATTTTGAATAAGGCCCGGGAATATGGATTTTTAACCACCTTTCAGCTATTACACCATAACGATAAATTAAGCAGAAATCATGAAACCTTACTTCCTTCCTTTGAGGACTATAGAAGGGTTATTAAAAAGCTGATTCTGGAAAAGAAAAATGGAGCACCAATCGCCTCCAGCATGAACTATCTATATCATATCTTGAACTGGCCGGATTATAAAATTATTAATTATCCTTATCCGATAAATAACCTCAGATGTTGGGCAGGAAGACTTTATTGTAATGTAGATACTGATGGTTCAGTTTATCCCTGCTCATTGTTAACCGGCAATGTCAAAGCCTTAAATTTTTTAGAAGTTGGTTTTAAAAAAGCGTTTGATAATCTGCAGGAAAATTATTGTAAGTCATGCATGGCCTCTTGTTTTACGGAGTATAATTACCTCTATTCGTTAGACATCAGGACCATTTCCGAATGGCTCAAGTCAATTATATAACATGAACACAAGACATCCCTTTGAATTAAATCTAAAAATTGCGCTGATAATATATGTTGCTTTAACGCTATTAATAACCTTCCCGGCAGTTATTGAGTTAAATAAATCGGCATTGGGGTGCCGATATACGGATACCTGGCATTCCCTATGGGGTATATCCTTTGTTAAAAATAGCTTATTGCATGGCAAGAGCCTGTTTTTTACGGATTATATTTTCTATCCTCAGGGAGGGTATTTCTATCCGATAAATCTGCTAAACGCAATCCTAATCCTCCCTGTATATTTATTCCTGTCGGTGGTCGTCTCTTATAATCTGATGATAATGATACTTATGGTCATAGCCATGCTGGGCATGTATCGCCTGGTGTTATATATTGCCAGGAATAAATATGCGGCATTTTATTCGGGGTTATGCTATGGGATCTCGCCAATCGTAATCACAGCTATTCATAATGGTACAGATGAGCTCTTAGGCTTATGCTGGATCCCCTATTATGCTCTTTATCTACTAAAGGCGCTTGATGAGAACAGAATGCGCCCATTTTTCCTAAGTGTCCTGTTTTTATTTCTATCTATTCTATCCTGTTGGTATCTGGGATTTGTTTCGTTATTATTTACAGCTTTCTTCCTCATTTATAAATTAAGCATTAAGGGCGAAGGGATAAGAAAGAGAGTGATATTTAAAAAAATAATATCTATTTTACTAATCTCCTCAATGCTATCCTTACCATTTTTTATGCTGCTTATGAGGTCTTTTCATGGAGATAAAAGAATAGTAAATATTAAAGTTAAACAGGAAATAAACAGTACTCTTCAAAACCTCAGCTATACCGAACTAAGTGCATACTTTAAGGTTATTCCATTTTGGAGTAGAAAGAATCAGTTTCTAGAGCAAGACCCGAGAGTTTTTTTAGAAACTTATGATAGATACCATATACATGGCGTGTATCTGGGGTATATTGCCTTAATACTTTGCATGTTTGGCCTATTTTCAAGAGATAAAACTTATCCCAATAAACGATTCTGGCTATTCTGTGCAGTGTTTTTTTTCTTGTTGTCTTTAGGCCCGTATCCTCGTATGCATGGTGCAAAATTAAATCTTGGAATTCTTGAAAAAATCCTCCCGTATTCTTTGCTCGATCGCATTATACCCATGTCCTCATATGTTTCTTTACCGTTTCGGTTTAGTGTAATCACATATTTGAGCTTATTTATACTTGCCGGCTTAGGGATGGCCAGGGCATTTAATAAAATACGAATAAAGCAAAAAGCTATGCTGACATCAGCCATATGTGCTTGTACGGTTTTTGAATATCTTATAATGGCCCCCATGCCATATCCCCTGTATCGTTCGCCCACCGTAGCCCCGGATTTTATCAAGGAGTTAAAAAAACAGCCGGGAGAGGCTATAATCGAAGCCCCTACTAATCACTCTGTATATCGTGCTTTACGGCCCGGTCTTTATTACCAGATATTCCATCATAAGAAGGTTATTTACGGTATCAATGTAGCAGACGGTATTTCTCCGCCGCTTAGGGATAACATGTTTATAAGATATATTGAGGATATCTGTCAAGCGAGCATTAATTATGTAAGTATACCTATAAAGGTGAGCTCCGTTAAGGATTTTTTTTCACCCATAGAAGAAAATTACAAAAGAGCTGTTAATCCTGCAAGTGAAGATTACTGGAAGATAAAAGACTCAATAGAAAAATTGAAGGGTTATTCCTTTTCTTATGTAGTAATATATAAAGATATGCTGCCGTTACCGGTAGAGGAGATTTTATTCTATTTTGTAAATGAACATCTTGGCAAGCCGTACTGGGAATCCAAGGAAGTGGTTATATATAGATTGGAGTAGGATGAAACCAAGATTTGCTATATTATTTAGGCGAGAAATATATATGATGTTATTAATATACCTTTTTATTCTGTTTCCGATCATCTTTACCTTACTTTATATATCTATCAAGTTGGATTTATATTTTAGATTTACTCCGATAATGTTAATAAATAGAACAATAAATACAACCTTTTCTATTTTTTTGATTTCCATTGGTATTTATATTGTCTGGTGGGCATATACGAATTTGGTTATTATTGGAGATGGCAGCCCTGCTCAGATGCTTGGGCAAACGAAAAGATTGGTTACCAAGGGCCCATATTCGATAGTAAGGCATCCTTCAATTATGGGGAAGTTTTTGGGGGTATTAGGGGTAGGGGTTCTTTTTAATTCCTTCGCCTTTGTTTTTATAGTAATTCCACTATTGCTTTTTTATGCACTGTTCGAAAGAATTAGAGAGGAAAAACGCCTGATTCAAATATGGAAAGATGAGTATCTTAACTACAAGAAAACCGTACCTTTTATTATACCAAGGCTAAGAGATATATTATTATTACCAAAGTTGCTAAATAGATAGGCAGTTAATAATTGCCTCGAAGTAACATTTTATTCCCCTTTTTAGCTGTCAACTTAGTGTTATAGCTCTTAAAATTGAATATGATACCGTTGCAAAACCCATGTTTTAGGCGTTTTTCCGATATCTATCACCAGATCTCTCGTCGAGAGTAAAGTCTCCGCCCGAGGCGGATGAGAGCATTGAAAAGAAAGGCTTTTTCAACGCTCTCAATATATAATAAGATTGCAAATTTAATACATCAAAAGGATAGACGCATGAAAGTTTTATTAATAAATCCTCCAAAGAAAAACACAGTCTGGGTGGGCATACCGGAGATATTTGAAAAGGGGATATATCTATTCCCGCCGCTTTCACTTATGTATATTAAAACCTTCTTGCAACAGAATTTAACCCATAAGGTAGATATTCTTGACGGAGTTAAAGAGGATTTAAACTATATAAATTTTGAAAGAAGAATAAAAATTTTTCAACCGGAGGTTGTGGGCATAACTGCTTTGACTCATAATCTAATAGACGTGGTTAAAACCGCACAGTTAGTTAAAAGGATTAATAATAATATTCATGTTTGTTTGGGTGGACCGCACGTTAATGCATATCCCATACAATCGATTCACCTTGCGAATATAGACTCGATTATCATAGGAGATGGAGAGACAGCATTTGCTAAGCTTGTTCATTGCTTGGATAATGCAGGAGATTTAAGTAAGACAGAAGGGATGATGTATAAATATAATGGCGGGGTTATTAATGGTAATCCTCTGCCAGTGTATTTAACAAGTCTAGATACTTTACCATTTCCAAGCAGAGATATTAAGAGGGATGGGCGATATTTTGTTCCCGCTACCAGGACAGGGCTTATGACGACTATGATCTCTAGCCGAGGCTGCCCGAATAGGTGTCCTTTTTGCTGGACTCACAAAGGATATAGAAGTCGCTCGGTTAAGAATATTGTTGATGAAATAGAAGAGTGCATAGGGATTGGATTTAAAGAAATATTTTTTGTAGATGATATTTTTAATGAAACACCGCAGCGGGTAATTGGGATTTCTGAGGAGATTTTAAAAAGGAGGCTTAAGGTAATATGGGGGTTTAAGGCACGAATTAATACAACGACTTTTGAAATGCTGAAGAAGGCAAAACAAGCCGGTTGCTATAAAATCCATTATGGAGTTGAAACGGGAACCGACGAAGGATTAAATCAGTTAAAAAAGAGAATTACAACCTCACAGGTTAAAGAAACCTTCCACCTGACCATGAAAGCAGGCATAGAGTCCATTGCTTATTTTATGATTGGCTGTCCCCACGAAAAAACGAGGGAGGATATTTTAAAGACTATAGACTTTTCCATAAAGATAAATGCAGACTATTCTGTCTTTGCTTTGTTTAGTCCTTATCCAGATACAGAAATTTATAAGGAGGGTGTTCATCAAGGGATTATTAATGATAACCCTTGGAGAAAGTTTCTTGTTCACCCCGACTCAAGCGACAATTTGACCACCTGTTGGGAGCAATACTTTTCAAAGGATGAGTTATTAAATATGCTAAAGTTGGCCCATAGAAAGTATTATTTACGTTTGGGATACATTTTAAGGAATATCTTCAAAATCCATAGCATTTTAGATTTAAAAAGAAAAGTTATTGGTTTTATTTCTCTGTTTAAATTAGAGAGTTATAAATATGCTAAAGGTAAGATTTAAGCATAGGAATAGCGAGGATTAATTAGTGCAGAAGCGTCGGTTAGGCAGGACAGATATGATGGTTTCTTGTATTGGGCTTGGAGGTATGGGTTTTGTAAGCAAAAACAATAAAAGAGATAAACCGTCTACTATAATAAATACCGCTTTAAATGAAGGGATTAATTTTATAGATACGGCAAGGAGTTATTATGACAGCGAAAGGATAATCGGTGAGGCAATCCACGGAAGAAGAAAAGACTGTTTTATTGCAACCAAAACCTACTTGCGGGGCGCAAATGAGGTTAAGAGGGAGGTAGAAATAAGTCTAAAGAATTTAAGAGCCGAACAGATTGACCTTTACCAAGTCCATCATGTCCAATATGAACATGAGCTGGAAAGGGTTTTAGCAAGAGATGGCGCTCTAGTTGGGTTAAAACGAGCAAAGAAGAGAGGTAAAATAAAATTTATTGGCGTAAGCTCTCATCATCCTAAGGTTGCAGTTAAATGCATTAAAACGGGTGAATTTGATACCATTCAAATTCCTTTTAGCCCTATAGAAAGAGAGTTTATTGATGAAATTTTAAAGGAGGCTAAAAAATATGATGTGGGTGTTATTGCGATGAAACCATTAGCAGGAGGGCGAATTTTAAATGCTGAATTAGCATTAAAATTCGTTCTTAGTTATGATATTTCTATAGTTATTCCAGGGTGTAGTACTCTAAAGCAGGTTAAGATAGATACACACATAGGAAAGGGTGGTATTTTTTTGAATGAAAATGAAAAAAAATCTCTTTTTGAAGAAGTGGAGAAATTAGATGGTAACTTTTGTCGGCGATGCAGATATTGTGAGAATGTCTGTACCATAAAGCTTCCTATTGCTGACATATTTCGTTGTGAGGATCATATTTTATATAATGTAACCTATGCGAGGAATGAGTATAAAAAATTCAAAAAAGAAGTTAAAAAATGTACCGATTGCGGAAAATGCGAACAAATGTGCCCCTATAACTTGCCTATCAGGACGATGCTTAAAAATGCTCATCGCAGATTGACAAAAGGAAAAATAGAGGATGCGATAATTAATATTCTAAGGCGATTAAACTTATACGAAAAGGTAAGAAATATATATTTTGATTTAGGTTTTCCCATACCAAAAAGGTGGGAAAATAATTCAGAATTCTCTAATAAGGAAGATGTATGACACATAAAGCTAATATGAGCTTTATATCTTTGTACGATATCGAAAATAATGCCGTAAGAAGTATCTGTACCTTGTTAAGAAAAAAAGGCTTTAAAGTTTCTGAAATTTATTTCAAAAATTGGGTAAATAACCATTTTTATCTTCCAAAAGAAAAAGAGCTAGATAATCTGATAAATATGTTAAGAAATACGCATACCGAAATAGCGGGTATAAGCCTGCGTGCATCAGCTTATTTAAAGGTTGCGGCTATGATTACCGAAATAATAAAAAAAGAATTAGATATTCCCGTAATTTGGGGAGGTATTCATCCTACCTTGGTTCCCGAGGAATGTATTGAGATTGCTGATATTGTTTGCGTTGGAGAAGGAGAGTATCCAATCCTGGAGCTATTGACAAACATATCAGAACATAGGCCTATAGATATGATTCAGAATTTATGGATTAAGACGCAGGATGGCGATATCATAAAGAATGCCCTACGGCCATTGATTGAAAATTTGGATGAGCTGCCTTTTTCAGATTATACAGCGCAGGATAAATATTATATAGATGCCGATAGGGTATCTATAGGGGACCCTCTTCTAAAAAGGCCTTTGTTTAGAGCAATGGCTTCGCGGGGATGTTTTTATGAGTGCAGCTTCTGCTATAATAGCGCGATGAAGAGGATATATAAGGATAAGGGCAAGTACTTTCGTTATCGCAGCGTTAGTAATGTAATTGCGGAACTTTTACATGCGAAGAGGGTATTTAAAAATTTAAAGTTTATTCGCTTTGATGATGAAATATTTATTTTTGACAAAGGTTGGATTAAAGAGTTTTGCATAGAGTATAAAAAAGAAATAGACTTACCTTTTGAGTGTTTCTTGACCCCGGGTAATTACGAAGAAGAATTATTATATCAGCTTAAAAGTGCAGGCTTGAGAGTGGTATATATGGGTATTGAGGGCCCGAATAGAATAAACAGGATTTTATATAATAGAGTATTTTCTGAAGACAATATATTAAATAATGTAAAGATGTTCCATAAACTGGGGCTAAATGCTAGATATCAGGTTATTATTGATGATCCTCTTTCTACGGAGGAGGATAAAAAGGGGCTTTTTGAATTCTTAATGAAATTCCCAAGGCCATTTGAGCTGTATTTATTCTCTTTAACCGTTTTTCCAAAGACTTTATTAGCAGAAAAGCTACTTGCACAGGGATTGATAAAAGAAAGCGATATCGAAGGCAGGGCAACCAAAACCTTTTCCCAATTAAGAGTTGACCTAAGTTGCCCTCGCTCAAAATCGGATCAATTCTGGACTAGCTTAATGGTTTTGATTACAAAGAATTTTATTCCCAAAAGCTTAATCTATAAGGTGTCAAAAAGTAAATTTTTATATAAACGACCTGCTTCTTTGGTGATTTTTAGCCAAATATGTAATTTCATCAAGATGATATGGGTTGTTTTTAAGATTATCTTAAAGGGTGAGCTTACTTTCGATATGGTTAAGCAGTGGTTAAATCCAAAGTCTCTAATTACCCAATAATGAGAAAAAAGAGTGTGGTTAAACAAGAAGTTCATAATGAATTACCTTAATTTTTTGTCTGTAATTTTGCATATGCGGATTTTTTATAGACTCTAAATTTTTATACATTCGCGGCCAGCAAAGTCCCGAGTCCGCTAAAAGCGGACGAGGGAAACAATGGCCGCTTAGTATGAGCCATACGGAAACCTGTTATGGAAGGCTTTATATGTCCTCGAAACTGATAAGAAAAACTGAAAGCGTGTGTCCTGTTTGTATGCAGCGGATTGAAGTAAAGATTGTGGAACAGGAAAACGGGGTATATTTAACGAAGGAGTGCAAGAATCACGGAGCTTTTAAACTTCTTCTTTCTAGGCATAGCTGGTATTATAAAGGATTAAATGATTTCTATTTTTCATTAATTCAAAACAGCTTTCCTCAACGTGATTATATAATTAATCTTACCAACAGATGCAACTTGGTTTGCCCTATATGCCTTGCAGATTCTAATCAAAGAGAAAATGGCGACTTGCCGTTGGAGAAATTAAAGGAATTTTTAAAGGATAAAAGCAATTTTAAAATAGACCTTATGGGCGCAGAACCAACTATGAGAAACGACCTACCTGAGATTATAAGAATAGTTAAAGAATCCGGTAATTTAGCTGCATTGCATACAAATGGTATAGCAATCTCCGAGTTTAATTACCTTAAGGATTTGAAAAAAGCGGGATTAACCGAGATTCATCTTCAGTTTGATGGATTCTCTGACAAAATCTACGAAGAAATAAGGGGCAGAAGTCTTTTAAATGTAAAATTAAAAGCTCTTGAAAACCTTGAGAAACTTAGAATTGCCACAGACCTTAAGGTCACAATAGTAAGAGGAATAAATGAAAATCAGATGCTTCCAATCTTATCCTATGCATCAGAGCATGATTTTGTAAAAGAGGTATTCTTCCTAGGGTGTCGTTTTCTAGGTAAGGCAAAGCAGCTCCCTTACGAAAGATGTATTATGCCGGATGAGCTGATAGATTTACTTGAACAGCAGACAGAAGGCAGGATAAACCGGCCGCAGGTATTTAAATTTCAGAAGCTGTATTTTTCTCTGCTCGCCGGATTTTCTATAAAGAAGTGTTTCTATAATCAACACTTTTTGATTACGAGAGATAAGCGCGATTTTATTCCCATTGATAAAATTATTAATTTAGAGAAAGCTGAAAAAATAGCGGATAAATTTAGGCAGATCAGCCTTAAGAATAAAAAATTAGCCTTACTTTATCTTATAACAAATTTGTTTTTATTTCTTCTTCCTGCAAGGAATTGGTTTTTGATTAAAGATTTTCTTATTTTGGGAAATCTGTGGACCGGGGGATTTGATCTATCCAGGGTTCCACGAAGGACGATTCTTTTGGGTTTTATCACCGCATGCGATAGCTATTCATTTGATTTTCAAATAGCGCAGAACTGCGGCAAAGGAGCTGTCTCCGAGGCCTTAGGGATTCAGTATTTAGGGGCAGTAAATAATATACTGTGGGATTCTAACATAGGAGATTTGAACAGGATAAATGAAAATATTAGCTCCCGTTAACAGCCCTAAAGAAGTGAATTGTCTAATTGATGCAGGTTGCGATGAGATTTACTGCGGTCTAATTACTTCAGAGTGGAAAAAAAACTATACAAACATTGCCTCTCCTAACCGCAGAGAATGGACCTCCGCAAATATAGCAGGTTTTAATCAGTTAAAAGAGGTTGTAGATATTGCCCATTCCAGAAGAATCCCCGTATTCTTAACTTTAAATGCGCTTTATACAGAGCAACAATACCCTCATCTATTTAAGCAAATAGATGAGGCGATAGAAATAGGCGTAGATGCCTTTATCGTAGCTGATATAGGTCTCTTGCTTGCGCTAAGAAAGATGAAAATAAATATAGAGATACATATATCTACAGGAGGCACTACCTTTAACTCAGAAACAGCAAGGTTCTATAAGGAGCTTGGTGGTTCAAGGATTGTTCTGCCCAGGCACCTCCGAGTAGATGAAATAGAAGAATTAGTTCAAGCTGCGGAGGATATAAGCTTCGAGGTTTTTATCTTGAATAGCGGGTGTAAAAATATAGATGGATTCTGCACTTTCCATCATGGCGTAAATGAGGTCCTTCATCCTCGATTATGGAATATGCCCAAGAAGCTTAATTTTGACCGCGCTCTTTTAAACTGGATAAGACGCCTTCCCGGGCCATTGGCAGAAAGGCTCAGGGGGAATGTTTTTGGAATTGACAGCGCCTGCCTTTTAGATTACAGGGTTTCTGTTTATCCTGATGGAAAGATAGATAAGAAAGAAATGAAATTGCTTAAAGAGCGAATTTCCAGAAGTTTTTCCCTCCTTTATGGAGCTGATCCATGCGGAGGATGCAGTTTAGCTGATTTTAGAAAAATAGGAATTCACAGCGTAAAAATAGTAGGTAGAAATTATTCTACTAAGAAAAAAGTATTAGATGTTAAATTTTTAAGAAGTATTTTAAATATCTTAGACGAGAAAGAACTTGCAGAATTTGAGTTTAAAAGATATGTAAAGGATTTATACAAGCAGGTGTATGGGTTAGATTGCGGTGAAATTTGTTATTATTTTGAATAAAAAATGACAGAGAATGCTATATTTATCTGTAAATTAGATAATTTGAAAAAAGTAACGTCCGAATATAGCAGGCTCTACTTTGGAAATGAATTTTGTCAACAGCTAATGCCCGAAGAAAAAGCTCTATCCGAGGCTTTAGACCTTGCTTTAAAAAGAAGACTAGATTTTACTTTTGTAACCCCTTTTCTTACTGACATAGGTATCAGAAAGGTAAATCCGCTCTTAAATTTGCTTAGCGGTAAGTTACCCCAAGCAGAAGTGGTTATTAATGATTGGGGATTATTGAGGATAATAAAAGGAACTTATCCAAAGTTTAATTTAGTGCTGGGGAGACTTCTCGCTAAACAAAAAAGAGGCCCCAGAATTCTTAATTTAATAAAAAAAGTTCCCAGGCCTATGGTTGAGCATTTTCGTCTCTCAAGCACAGACACAAGCATTTTTACCAATTTCTTAATCAACCAGGGTATAAAACGCATTGAGTTAGATAATTTATTGCAGGGGATTGAAAGAAATTCACAGATAAAAGCCTCCCTCTATTATCCCTTCGCCTATGTTACTACTACCAGATACTGTTTGAGCAATCCCAATACCTTTAATAATGGTTTTCAGAGAGCTATAAATCCTTGCAATTTCGAATGTCAAAGATATACCTTTAAACTGAGACACAAGAGTATGCCTGTTGATTTATTGCTGAAAGGCAATACGCAGTTTTTTGAAAACAAAAATTTACCGGTTGATTTGGAAAAAATAAATATAGACCGTCTTGTTTATCAACCCCAGATTCCTTTATAGATAATGGAAGCCCTTCTTATAAGGTGTAAAGAGAGTTTAGATCCTACTTTTAATCTCAGAGAAACCAACGTGACCGGCATATATCCTCCTTTGGGAATAGCATATATCGCGTCTAATCTAAAAAAGGCAGGCATAAAAGTAGATATTTTGGACTTAGAAGTTTTAGAGTTGACCAGAGATGAACTTAAAACCATTCTTCTTGAAATGAATCCTGCGTTAGTGGGGATTAGTTCCACGAGTTTAATATGGCCGCAGGTGGTTAAAATAGCTGAATTTATTAAAAGGGTTCTACCTAAAAGCTTTATTATAGCAGGCGGGCCTCAGATAGATGCCTATCCGGCAGAATCTATTTCCTCTGAGTTTATCGATGCGGGTTGCATCGGAGAGGGAGAATATATGATTGCAGAGCTTATGTTAAGCCTCAAGACCAATAAAAAATTTTCTGAACTTTCAGGTATAGTGTTTAAAAAAAATAGCAAGATCAATTTTGGTGTTACTAGCAAACCTATCGAAGATTTAGATGGCCTTCCTTTTCCCGCCTATGAACTTCTTCCATTGAGCCGGTATTGGGCAACGGGGGTTAAAAGGCCATTTTTTACTATGATTACTACAAGGGGGTGCCCCTATCGATGCAGTTTTTGTTCTCAGGAACACATGGGGTACAGGCTAAGACAGAGAAGTGCAAAAAATGTAGTTTCTGAAATTGAGAAATATGTAAAAGGATTTAAAGCAAAAGAGATAATAATGTTTGATGAAACATTCACCGCAGACAGAAAACGAGTTTTAGAAATCTGTGACCTTATAATTCAGAGAAATTTAATTTTTAGATGGAATATAAGAACGCGGGTTGATTCAATAGACGAAGAAATCCTAAGAAGTTTAAGGAGGGCAGGTTGTTACAGTTTGCATATGGGAGTGGAGTCGGGGGTGCAAAAAATTTTAGACGATATGGATAAACAAATAACCTTACCCCAAATACGCCAGGCATTTAGGTTAGCCAGCAGGTTAGGATTCGAGACCAGGGGGTATTTTATGGTTGGGTATCCCGGGGAAAATTTATCTACAATAAGAGAAACAGTCAAGTTTTCTAAAAAACTTAGCCCTGAATGGGCTAGTTTTACGGTAGCCGTAGCCCATCCAAAAACCAAGATATACACCAAAGCACTATATGAAGGGCGGTTTAAAAGCGATTATTGGAAAGACCGCACTTTGTGTAAAATTAGTCATAGCCCACCTTATTTTACCACTTCTGAATATGACTTAAAGAAGTTGTTTTGGATTAAAAATAGAGCGTATCTATCTTTTTACCTGAGGCCCCGTGTCTTGGTAAGAAAACTTTTAAAATTGGCCTCATTCAGAGGAGCGAAAGATTTAATAAGGGCGACAAGAGGAATATTCAATGAGAGAGGACTTAAATAGATTTCCTATAATTAGCCTAATTTCTCTTTATGGAATAGAAAACGGAGGGGTAAGGCATATCTCCTCCATGCTAAAAAAGTACGGTTTTACAGTAAATGTAATCTTTTTTAAAAAATGGATAAATAACAATATAAAAAACCCAACCCACAATGAAATTAATATGTTAAGTGATTTAATTGTCAGGCTAAATACCGATTTAATAGGAATAGGCTTTGGCTCCCCGTATTTTAAAATTGCTAAACTTGTAACGGAAAATATACGGCAGAAAACAAATGCCCCTATTGTTTGGGGTGGGATACATTCAACTATTATGCCTGAGGATTGTATAGAGGTAAATGACATTATTTGCGTAGGAGAAGGTGAATATCCTATGCTTGAATTAGCCCAGAGATTGTTGGAGAAAAAAAATATAGATGATATAAAAAATCTATGGATAAAAGAAAAAGGTTGCATAAAGAAGAATCCTCTCAGGCCATTGATATGCGATTTAAATGAGCTCCCTTATAGGGATTTTGAGCAAGAGAGAAAGTACTGGATTGAAAATGACAGAATTTTTGAATATGACCCTATTAAATGGGTTGCTGAATTTCGTATTATGGCTTCCCGCGGCTGCCCGTACCATTGCAGTTATTGCTATAATTCAGCGCTGAGAAGTATATATATCGGAAAAGGTGATTATTTCCGCAAGAGGAGCGTAGAAAATGTATTGGATGAACTTCTCTATGCAAAGAGACAAATTCCGAGAATAAAAAGAATAAAATTCGATGACGATACTTTTGTATTTGGACAAAAATGGATTGATGAATTTTGCCGAAGATATAAATCCGAAATAAACCTTCCCTTTGATATATTGCTAAATCCCGAGATGGCTAATTATGATACGCTCTGGAAACTAAAAAGAGCAGGACTAAAAAGGGTTCAAGTTGGAATTCAAACCGGCTCCGAGACAGAAGCGAAGGAGGTATATGAGCGCCCCCTATCTAATAGAAAAATTTTAGAGTTTTCTCAAATGAATAAACATCTGGGGCTGGACGTAATCTATGATGTAATATTAGATGATCCTCTTGCAACAGAGAGCGATAAGGAAGAATTGTTTAAATTTATATTTAATCTGCCCCGCCCCTATAAACTTTTTTTATATTCATTAACAGTTTTTCCTAAAACAGCTCTTGCAGAAAAGTTATTGAGAGCAGGAATGATTACTGAAGATGAAATAGAAGGAAGGGCCGCGAAGTCTTTTTATCAATTTAGGCTCAGCATGGATTATTCCCGCTCAAAGGAGGATGCCTTTCTTGTTAGCCTATTGGTTCTTATGACCAAGAATTTTATACCCAAAAGATTTATAGGTTTTTTACGGAAAAGAAAATTTTTTAAAAGGCACCCTTTAATTATAGAGGTATTCGCACGGCTGGCAAATATTATAAAGCTAAGTTTTATTGGTTTTAAAATGTTAATAAGAGGCGAATTAACCTGTCTTAAGATTAGAGAATATGGAAGTTTAAGAAATTTAATAACACAATAATGAAGATAACTCTTGTAAACCCACCAATTATTATTCAGAGAAAAAGAATTAACCCTGTAGTTAGAAGCCTATTCTATAATTCTCCTCCGCTAGGATTAGCTTACCTGGCAGCAGTTTTGGAGCAGAAAGGAATAGCTGTGAGTATAATAGATGCCGCCGTAGAAGAGCTTACATATTCACAGGTGATAGAACGCATAAAAAGTTTTTGCGCTGATCTCGTAGGAATAACAACGCTGACAAGTTCTTTTTATAGCGCTATAGAGCTTGCGAAAAGGTTAAAGTCTGAAAAACCTTCCTTGCTGATAGTAATTGGAGGGCCTCATACAAGCGCAAATCCCTTTCAAGCGCTTTCTTATAATTGTTTTAATGTCGGAGTTATAGGAGAAGGAGAAACGGCTTTCCCTATTTTAATTGATAACCTAATGAAAGATAAGGAGTTGGATGATATAGACGGCATTATTTTTCGAAAGAATAATAAACTATATTGTACCAAACCAAGAGAATATATAACAAATTTGGATACCTTGCCTTTTCCAGCCAGACATCTCTTATGTATTGAGAAGTATGTCCCACAGCCAAATGATGAAAGAGATTTGCCAAAGTTAAGCATGATAACTTCACGCGGTTGTCCTCATAGCTGTATCTATTGTGACAAAAATGTGTTTGGGGGCACCTATAGGAGTTTTAGTCCCAAATATATAGTTAGCGAGATGAAACATCTACAGGCTGAATATGGCGCACGCGATATTGCATTTTTGGATTCATTGTTCGCAATCGATAGGAATAAAATAGAAGGGATCATTAATGAGATTAAAAGCCAGGATTTAAAAATAAATTGGACCTGTGCCATAAGAGTTGATGTACTAAATGAAGAACTTTTGCACAAAATGAAAGAAGCAGGATGTTGGAGAATTAGAGTGGGAATTGAAAGCGGCAGTGAAGAGGTTTTGAAGTTTATAAAAAAGAATGTTACTAAAAAACAGATAAGAGATGTTGTTATTTGGGCACATAGATTGGGGCTTCAACCCAAGGGTTTTTTTATTGTGGGGCACTTAATCGATACTAAGGATTCTATTAAAGAGTCAATCAATTTTGCCAAAAGCCTTCCCTTAAAAGACATAACCGTGCAAATTAATACCCCGTTACCCAACACATATCAATATAAAATTCATCAGGCTTATGGCAGGTTAGTTAGTTCTGATGGTTCAGACTTCAATTTTTGGCAGCCCGTTTTTATTCCTAGTAAATTAACCAAAGAACAGTTAGTTGCACTACAAAAGAAATTCTATAGGTCCTTCTATTTTAGGCCTGTTATATTTTGGCATCATATTCGAGAAATAAAGAGTCTCCGCGATATAAAAAGATATTTAAAATCATTAAAACTTCTAGGCTATTTATTTTTTGCTAATAAAGCAGAGGATTATAACATATATTCAAAAATAGAGAATGGAAAAATTTTACCCATGGGTTTAAAAGATTTAAATAAAGTTATATATTTATATACAAATTGTCTTGAGTATTCCGTCTTTTCAAAATTTGGGCCTAAATTTATCAGATATATTTTTCAAGAAATGCTCTTCTCCAAAATATGCGTTAATCTAATATATAGAGAATCAGATGAAATAGCGGCTTTTATTTCCGCAACAACCAATGCGAAAAAATTATTTCGAGATATTCTTTTTAAAAAATGGTCTTTGTTTTTATTGATTGTTTTGTTTAATATTGCAAAGACGAAACAATTTAAAAATCTAATGGATACCTTTTTCTATTTTTCGAAGGTATCTGAGGCCGGGATTGATGCCGAGTTATTGTTTATAACTATAGAACCGAATTATAGAAGAAAGGGAATAGCCAGAGACCTGATAGAGTATACCTTGAAAGAGCTAAGGTGTCGAGGAATTCAAGCAGTAAAAGTAAGTGTCGAAAAAAACAATATCCCTGTTAATCAACTTCTGGAAAAGATGAAATTCTGCAGGGTGAAGACTTTTAGCCTTTTCAAAAAAGAGATGAATTTATATACTTATACGCTGTGATAGGTTTCTTAAGAAAAACCGGCATCTATTTAAAAGCAAGGATAGTAATAAGTGAAACCATTTTTTCCCGAGTTTAGTAGAAAAAATTTTAGAGCCCTTAACTCTTTATACCCTCTGGATATTTTCTTTTTTAGAAGGAAGCCAATCTATGTGCACATAGGGATTACCCACAGATGTAGTTTAAGTTGCAGGATGTGTCAAATATGGAAAACCGGCAATGCTAAAGAGGAGATGTCGATAGATGAATTTTATCTTCTAGCAAAATTTCTTAAAGATTGCGGCACCATCAGTATAAGCCTGGGAGGCGGAGAACCTTTCCTGAGAGAGGACTTAGCCGAAATTGTTAAAATTTTTATAAAGAAAGGTTTTATAGTAAGAATATTGACAAACGGGGTTACCTCTACCGCAGATTATATTGAGAAATTGGCCAAGGTAGGCTTAAAGCATGTATCTGTTTCTCTTGACAGTTTAAATCCCCAGAAGCAAGAATACATCTGCAAAAAAAGTGGAATTTGGGAGAAAATTATAGAGAATATAAAACTTTTTTCTGATATCTTACCCAGGAGAGGCAGCCTTCTTCTCATAAATACTGTAGTTTCACGTTTAAATTTAGAAGAATTACCACAGTTAGTTCAATTTGCTACTCGTATAGGATTTTTCATTTCATTTATCCCAGTTGAAATTAATATTTATAATAAAGAATTTAAGATAAGCTCAGAAGACGCGGGTAAGGTAGATAGAATTTATACTTTATTAATCCTTATGAAAAAGCAGGGAATGAATATTTTAAATTCTACACGTTTCTTGCAGGAATCTCGAAAATTTTTGAAGACCGGAGATATTAGCTGGAGGTGTGATGCAGGAGGTCTTTATTTTTCTGTTAACCCTCGCGGTGAAATCTCTATATGTCATCAATACTCCCCAGAAGGCTCAGGTCTATCCAGTAACTTGATAAACTATCTTAGCTCAAGTCGATTCTTAAGAAAAAGGCTTAAAATGATGGAGCTATGTCATGGTTGCATGCGGCCTTGCTGGGCAGAGGTAACCTACATGATAAGGGATATCAGGAGTTTCTTAGAACTTATGAATGTCTATGTTAGGACTTATCAGAGGAGGGGAAACTTAGTAAATCCATTTGATATTATTTCAGAACTTTATGCAAAATCAAAATGTTATGAAAATTTTACTTATAAACCCCTCATTTGAGAATATAATCAATTCTGAAGTGCCGCGGCTAATAAAACAAGAAGTTGGTATTTTTCCCCCTTTGGGGATTATGTATGTTGCTTCTTATTTTACAAAAAATTCCTATCATCAGGTAAGAATATTAGATATGTTAGCAAAGAAATTAAATTATCAACAGATGCAAGAATATATCCAAAACTACAAACCTGATATTTTAGGAATTACCGGCCACACGCATAATTTGATAGACATAGTGAAAATAGCTAGAATTTCAAAAGCCTACAACAGTAATATTCACGTTACTGTAGGCGGTTCTCATGTGAATGCTTTTCCTTATGAGACCATTCAGATACCGCAAGTAGATTCGGTAGTAGTGGGCGAGGGAGAAATAACCTTTTTTGAGCTTGTAGAGGCATTATCGGCGAGAAAGCCTTTAAAAAATGTGAAAGGCGTAATTTTCAAGGAAGATGGCAAAACCGTATCAACTGGGGTTAGAGATGAGATAGAGAATTTAGATAGCATTCCTTTTCCGATAAGAGATTCGCTAGACGTAAAAAGATATTATTATATATTAGGCAAGAAGAGTTATTTTTCTACCATAATCTCATCAAGGGGCTGTCCGCATAGATGTATTTTTTGTAGCACGCCTAAGGGAAAATTCCGAATGAGGTTGGCTGAAAATATTGTAGATGAAATGGCGGAGTGCCAAAATAAGGGAATAAAGGAAATTCATTTTGTAGATGATGTTTTTAACGCAGATCTTTCTCGGATTATAAAGATTAGTAACGAAATTTTAAAAAGGGATATCAGTATTTATTGGAGTTTTCGAGGGAGGGCAGATAATTTAAGCCATGAAATGCTTAATCTGGCTAAAAAAGCTGGTTGCGTAAGGGTTCATCTTGGAGTTGAAACCTCTACAGACGAGGGGCTTGAACTGCTGAATAAGAATCTAAAAATCGAAAAGGTTGAAGAAGCATTTAATATATGCAAAAAAGCAAGAATTTCTACAGTAGCATATTTTATGATTGGATGTCCTCATGATAAAACTAAAGAAGATGTATTTAAAACCATAAATTTTGCTAAAAAATTGAACCCAGATTTTGCTATGTTCAACATATTGACCCCTTATCCGCGAACCCGCCTTTACGAAGAAGGCCTAAAAAGAGGTATTTTAAAGAAGGATTATTGGACGGGATTTGCACAGAACCCTACTTTGGATTTTACTCCAGAAATTTGGGAAGAATGGTTGTCAAAAAAAGAATTAGAGGTTTTGTTAAATGTAGCCTGGAAGAGGTTTTATTTGCAACCCAAGGTTATTATCAGAAGCATTTATAGCTTCGTTAGCTTTAATATTCTTGTTAGAAAGTTAAAAACGCTCTTTAAAATTAGGATGTTAAAAAATTAAATTAAAAATGGCAGTCTTTAATTATTTTAATGCTAACGTAATAAAATTTTTTTTGGAGGGGTTTATTTTTAAGCCAAATTGATGTATTTTATAGCGAAAGGTAGGTATCGGAACTAGAAAAATGTTATTATGTAATGATGCAAGCTTAAATAGAAAAAAGTATAGCAATATATATAGCTACATACTTTTAGCAATTATTATAGGATTAGGCTTAGCGCTTCGCATGTATAAACTTTCCGAGAAAAGTTTGTGGTATGACGAGGTTGTCAGTATATTTCATAAAAGGAGTATTCCGCATATAATTTTTTTAAAATATTGGATAAATTTATTTGGATACACTGAGTTCGCTTTAAGATTACCCGCTGTTATCTTTGGCGTGATGTCTATTTATATAGTGTATAAAATCGGAGATATACTGTTTAACAAAGAGATAGGTTTAATGAGCGCTTTTCTTCTTAGCGTATCTACTTTTCATGTACTTTGGTCTCAACAAGTTAGGTACTATTCCTTGCTAGTATTCTTATCGCTGCTATCCTCCTTTTTTTTTATTCTGACACTGAGGAATAATAAACTTAAATCATATGTAGCATATACAATTTGTGGAGTATTGCTCTGCAATATCCATCCTTACGGAGTCTTCATAATATTTGTGCATGTTTTATTTGTTTTTCTTTTAAAAGGGATGAGGGAGAAAAAAAATAAATGGGTTATTTCTCAAATGGTTATTTTATTATCTTTTTTAATTTTGTTGCTTTTTTTTCATCCCACCGCAGAGCTTCTTTCCTATATTGTTAAACCAAGCGCAAAAGTTTTAATAAATACTATTGAGACTTTCAGTTTTGGAGGGGCCAGGTTAGAACATGGTGGATTAGGTATGGATATTTATCATAAGTCATTATTAATACCCAAGCTGTTACTCTGTATATTTTTATTTTTTTTGGGCAGAGGTATAGTATCAATTATGAATATTAAACGTAAATCTAGCGTAATAATTAAAAATCAAGATACTGGTAACCTAAGTTATCTTACAAACAATTCAGAAAAGTTATATTTTTTGTTATTGTGGATACTTATCCCCATCATTTTACCGTTTTTATTTTCGATTTTTTTCCGCCCTATTTATCTAATTCGAGGGACAATTATTGCTTCAGTGCCTTTCTATATCCTTATAGCAAAAGGTATGGATTGTATCAAAAGAAGTCTATCTAAAGCGGTAACTATAGTTATAATTCTATTTATAAGCGTATTTTCGTTAAATAACCTATACAATCCTAATCCAAAGCAATCTTGGAGAGAACTGGTAAATTATGTGAAAGATAATATTCAGAAAGATGATGTGATTATACTGGCACCTATTAATCAAGCACTGCCATTTATGTATTATTACCATTATGATAAGGAAGATATGTATCAAAGGATGTATTCATATGGGAAGGAGATAGTATGTTATCAACCTTATTCAAAAAAATCCCCGCAATTTATTTATAAAGGTATTAAAAAATATGATAGAGAAGAGCCTATTAAACTATTTGATATTCCGAATCACATAACGGTGATAGGAATAAAGGAAACCTCTGATTTTATAAAAGAAGGGAGCCTCTTAAAGCTTGTAAAACAGTCAAATAACATTTGGTTTATTGTTTCTCCCGATTGGCTTGGAAATTATAATTCGGATATGCTGCGAGATTATATTGAAAGCCGTTATTCCCTAAAAAGCGAAAAGCGCTATGCCAATCCGGGCGTAATTGTATATAGCTATAAAATAAACCCGGATAAAAAGCTCATAGATTAGTATAAAATATAACAAAATTCTTTATACTTTCGCGGCCAGCAAAATCCCGAGCTAAACGAGGGGAAAACCGCACCCATGCTCTCCTTAAGGTGGCTAGGGTGCGCCCGCCTTTGGCGGGCAGGGATGAACAATGGCCGGTTCCTTCGCAAAAGCTCAGGACACTGAGCAAGGCGAAGTGCAGTATGAGCCATACGGAAACCTCGGGCTTTGGTTTGACTTCGCTCACCAGGAGTTATGGAAGGCTTTATATTGCAAACCATACTATACGCTACCGCAGTTCGGAGATTGTTTTGAAAGTAGCTAGTTTGTTTAGAGTTTACGAACAGAGAAATTAAGCATTGAAAGAATAACATCTAGGTTATAGAATATGTTAAAATAATATGAGAAATCCAAAAGAAAAAGTTATAGTATTTTTTGTAGGTTTAACCGCTATTATTTTACTAGTAGAGATTAGTTTAAGAATACTAGGATTTGGTTATTCAAAGGATGCTTATTATGACACTCGCCTATTATTAGATGATAAGCAATACACTATCTTATGTATTGGTGACTCCTATACTTGGGGTGCAGGGGCTCCAAAAGATATGAGTTATCCTAGACAGTTAGAAGATTTACTAAATTTAGCCTTGGATGACAAAAGAATAAAAGTGATTAATAGAGGTAAGCCAGCGCAGAATACAACACAGCTGATTGATGAAATTCAATATGATATTAATGCCATAAGGCCCAATCTTATTATTCTTATGACGGGCGACGCTAATAAATGGAATTTTTTTGGCTATCAGAAGTATTTGAAAAGAAAAAGCCTTTTTTCGGTATTGAATGATCAAATTTATAGAGTAAGGATTTTTAAATTGGTTAAGTTGTTATGCTTTGATATAAAAACCCGTAGTAAAAGTGAAATTTTTATAGATAATAAAATCATGAAAACAACAAAAATATATAAGCATAGTAACAAAAATAATAAATCGTATTATAAAGGTAGCGTAAGCAGAGCTAAAAACTATGGCATTAGCTATAACGATACGGGTTGGGCTTATAAAAATCAAGGTGAGTATGATAAGGCTTTAATGTGTTTTAAGGAGGGTCTAAAAGCGAATCCTGCTGATAGTAGAAATTATAGCGCTATAGGATGGATTTATATAGATCAAGGCGAATATGATAAGGCTCTAAAGTGGCTTAAGGCGGGTATAAAGATGAATCCCGTAGATACTAATGGTTATAATGGTATTGGTCGGATTTACAAAGATCAAGGCAAATATAGGGAGGCTATAGAATTTTTTAAAAATTCAGAAAAATTTAACCCCGAGTTAAAAGATTTTATTAAGATGTTTGAAGCCGGGGAGAATATTAATGTAAAAATTGTTGATTGGGTATCAGATGATATAGAAAAAATTATAAAGATATGTAAAGAAAACCAAGTAACAATAATGTTACAGGATTATCCCGAGCACGCTGAATTTTCTGATGTGTTTAAAAATATCGCACTAAAACATTCGATATTTTTTGTTGATAATTATCAGATATTCCGCGAAATGTGGAATAGGGGATTTAATAGGAATGATTATTTTGTAACAGATGGACACTGTAATTCTAAGGGTTATGCAATTATGGCGAGAAACTTATATGATAAAATAATAGTAGAGAGCATATTCAATACGGATAATCATAACTAAGATTTATACGTTCGCGGCCAGCAAAGTCCCGAGTCCGCTAAAAGCGGACGAGGGAAACAATGGCCGCTTAGTATGAGCC
>JAGVOB010000077.1 GCA_020052955.1 Candidatus Omnitrophota bacterium
CCTGCCCGCCGAACAAGTTTTTGGCAGGCGGGCCTGCCCGCCGCTTTGCCTTGGCAGGCGGGGATTTTGTCATTTGACATTTAAGCTATGCGAGTTGGTATAGGCTACGATATACACAGGACTGCTAAAGGCAGGAAGCTGATGTTGGGAGGAGTATTGATACCTTCAGATATGGGCTCACTCGGCCATTCCGATGCAGATGTATTGATACATGCAATATGCGATGCGATTTTAGGGGCATTAGGAAAACCGGATATCGGGGAGCATTTCCCGGATACGGATCCGAAATATAAGGGTATCTCAAGCGCGATATTGTTAAAAAAAGTAGGCAGGATCGCCAGAAAAAACGGATACGCCATAAATAATTTAGATTCAACCGTAATATTAGAAAAACCAAGATTGTCCCCGTTTAAAAACAGGATTAGAGAAACAATAGCGGAGATTTTAAATATAAGCCCTGCGGCAGTTAATGTGAAGGCAAAGACAAACGAGGGTCTTGGAGATATAGGCAAAAATAACGCTGTTGTTGCATATGCGATTGTGAGCCTAACTAAATTATGAATTATAAATTATGAGTTATGAATTAAAATCAACCAATAGCCAATGATAGTACTTTATATTTTTCTAATTTTACTAATCCTGCTTATCCTTAAGATAGGGCTGATCAGGATTATATTTAGAGATGAAATAGCGGCGACAATAGCAAGGGACCCTGCGGCAACCTGCGCTATCGAAATCATACTCACCTACTCGGGACTACACGCTATTGTGTCCCACAGGCTGGCGAATACCCTGTACAGATGGAAAGTTCCCGTACTTCCAAGGATGATATCCCAGTTTGCAAGGCATATCACGGGCATAGAAATCCACCCGGGCGCGAAGATAGGAAAGGGTTTATTTATAGACCACGGGATGGGCGTGGTGATTGGCCAGACAAGCGAGATAGGGGACAACGTTACATTGTTCCAGGGGACAACCCTCGGCGGAACAGGGAAGGAAAAGGGAAAACGTCATCCTACCATAGGCAATAACGTGGTAATAGGTGCGGGCGCAAAGGTGCTGGGTAATATAAGGATAGGTAACAATGTAAATATAGGAGCGAATGCCGTTGTGATTAAAGATGTCCCTGATGATTCAACCGTCGTGGGAGTCCCGGGGAGGATAGCCAGGAAGGAAGGCAGAAAGATTACCGAGATAAGCCTTGACCATACAAACCTGCCTGACCCCCTTTCCCAGGCTATAGAGAGGATACAGAGGGAAATAGAATTAATAGAGTCAGAGTTAAAACACCATAAAGAAAAAAAATAATTACAAATTACTAATTACGAATTATAAATTTTAGGAAAAGTTTTTAACCCAATTCATAATTTATAATCAATAATCTATAATTTTGAAATGTCCATAAAAATTTATAATACCCTATCCAGAAAAAAAGAAGAGCTCATCCCGATTATGCCCGGCAGAATAAACATGTATGTATGCGGCATAACGGTTTATGATGAATGCCATATAGGACACGCAAGAAGCGCTATCGTGTTTGATATTATAAGGAGGTATTTAAGATACAGAGGTTTTGAGGTGAAGTTTGTCAAGAATATAACCGATATAGACGATAAGATTATAGATAAGGCGCGTACCCTTAGCAGGGTTTCCTCTTCTTCAAAGCCCATTATAAAGCACTGCCAAGAGGTCGTAGGCAGAAACCTTAAGCGCTATTACCTGGATATGGAAAGGCTAGGAGTCTCTCCCCCGGACATAGAGCCTAAAGCGACGGAGCATATAGCAGATATTATCAAAATGATTGAAAATCTGATTAGCAAGGGCTTTGCATACGAAACAGGCGCAAATGTTTATTTTTCAGTAGGCAAGTTTAAAGACTATGGCAAACTTTCAAATCAGAATATAGGACATATGCTCTCGGGAGTTAGGGTAGATATAGAAAAGGATAAAAAGGACAGGCTTGATTTTGCGCTCTGGAAGTCATCGAAAGAAGATGAGCCATACTGGGAGAGTCCCTGGGGGAAAGGCCGGCCGGGCTGGCATATAGAGTGTTCTGCCATGAGCATGAAATACTTAGGTGAGAATTTTGATATTCACGGAGGCGGCATTGATCTTATATTCCCGCACCATGAGAATGAGATAGCGCAGTCAAGCTCGTACACGCTCAAGAACTTAGCAAATTACTGGATACATAACGGTTTGCTTTCGGTAAACGGCGAGAAGATGTCCAAGTCGCTGGGTAATTTTATCTCTATATCGGATATTTTGACTGATTATGGCCAGGAGACGCTTAGACTTTTCTTCATATCCAGTCATTATGCGAGCCCGCAGGACTTTACGTATGAAAAGCTCGATGAACAGAAGAAAGCGCTCGAGCGCTTTTACATATTGTTTAATAAAATGGATTCTTTTTTTAAAGAGGCTGGTTTAAAAAAGGCGGCCAAAGATATACCTGCCGGAATAAAAGAGAGTATAGAAACCTTAAAAAAATCTTTTATAGATGCCATGGATGATGATTTTAACAGTGCCCTGGCAGGCGGTTCCCTTTTTGATATAGTAACCCTATCGAACAAGTTATTTGATGACGGTGGAATTTTAAATGATACAAAATATTCTATTTTATCATATACCAAAGAAGTTATCTTAGAGCTCGGCGCTGTATTCGGACTTTTCATCAACGCAAGGGAAGGGCTAGTAGATGCCGAGATTACGGGTAATCTGGTGGAGTTTTTGATTGAGCTTAGAGAAAGGGCGAGGAATGATAAGGATTTTAAGACGGCTGATTTAATAAGAGACAGGCTTCTTAAGCTAGGCTTTATTTTAGAGGACGCAAAAGAAGGAACAACCGCCAGGAGAACAAGATGAACCCCGCGCCTTCTAAATATTTATATATGATTTTAATGAACTACCTCAGTTAAAAATAAAATGAATCAGGAAGCCATTTTAAATAAAGAAGAAGGTGCGGGGTGAGGGCACAGGCAAAGGAATCAGTATGGGCATATATTTTTTTATTGCCTAATTTTATTGGGTTCTTAATTTTCACGTTACTTCCAGTAATTGCCTCTTTTTTGATAAGCTTTGTAGGGTGGAATATGACGCCTCCAATAACCTCCGCTCATTTTGTAGGTTTTAGGAATTTTGTATCTCTTATAAAAGACCCTTATTTCTGGAAATATTTCGGCAATACTGCCTATCTAATGATGGCTATCCCGATAGGCATGATTGGGTCTTTAACAATCGCTGTTTTGATGAACAGAAAGCTGAAGGGCATAGTGTTTTTTAGGACGGTATATTTTTTACCTACCATCTCATCCGGAGTCGCTATATGCCTTTTGTGGATGTGGATATTTAATACGGACTACGGCCTTTTAAACGTGTTTATAGCTAAAACGGGTGCTCTCTTCGGGCTGAAGCTCTACGGCCCGAACTGGCTTACGTCAGCGGCGTGGGCAAAACCCGCTCTTATGATAATGGGATTATGGGCAAGCCTGGGGGGCTATAATATGCTCCTCTATCTGGCCGCGCTTCAAGGTATATCAAGGGATTTTTATGAGGCAGCGGAAATTGACGGCGCAAATAGCTGGCAGAAATTCTGGGCTATAACTTGGCCGATGATAAGTCCCACTACTTTTTTTATATTTATAATGAGCATAATAGGCGGTTTTCAGGGTGGGTTTATGGCAGCCAGGATTATGACGGGCGGAGGCCCAAACGGCGCAACCAAGACGCTGGAGTACTATGTATTCGATAAGCTATACAGCTATCAGCATTTTGGGTACGCATCAGCTATTGCGTGGTTTTTGTTTGTAGTTATTTTTATTGTTACTCTTTTCAACTGGCGCTACGGCGGAAAACTTGTGCATTATTGAAAACTAAGGCTAAGGTTGAGGCTGAGAAGATAATTATGAGTTATGAATTATGAGTTATGAGTTGGAAAAACAAAAAGATAAGACTTAAAAGTTTCTTAGCCTTAACCTAAACCTCAAGCTGCTTTTCTTTGAATTAAAAGATATGAAATCCAATAAAAAAGAGTTGATTAAAAAAAAGACAAAGAATGAGATTACAGGAGATATTATTTCGTATATCTTGCTTACGTTAGGTGCCGTTACTATGATTATACCGTTTATCTGGATGATAATCACATCGCTACAGGATACGGGTATATTGCTTAGGGGCGGTTCTTTTATGAGCTTGATTCCTAAGCCGATAGCATGGTGGAATTATATAGAGGTGTGGAAGAAGATACCGTTTGCAAGATTTTTCTTAAACAGCATATTTGTGGCGGTTATCGTGACGCTTGGCCATGTCTTTACGAGTTCGCTCTCTGCTTACGCATTTAGCAGGCTGAAATTTCCGGGAAGGGATAAGTTATTCTTTGCCTATATAGCAACGATGATGATACCGGGCACAGTCACGATAATACCTTTATTTGTTTTACTTTCCGGATACATAAAGATATCCCTATTCGGAAAAGTCTTTCAGCTTTTTAATTGGATGGATACTTACAAGGCGCTCACAGTACCGGCTATGTTCGGCGCATACGGCACATTTATGCTCAGGCAATTTTTTATGACGCTTCCCTCCGACCTGGAAGATGCCGCGAAGATTGACGGCTGCAGTTTCTTCGGTATCTTCTGGAGGATAATCCTGCCGCTTTCAAAACCGGCACTGGCAACGCTTATAACATTTACTTTCATGGGTTCGTGGGGCTCGTTTATGTGGCCGCTTATAATAATAAACTCATCGGAGAAATTTACCCTACCGGTAGGCCTGGCGTATTTTCAGGGTTCGTACGGAACGGAGTGGGGGCTTTTAATGGCAGGTTCGGTAGTTGTAACCCTGCCGGTTATCTTACTGTTTGTTTTTAATCAGCGCTTCTTTGTAGAAGGTATAAAGCTTACCGGCATAAAAGGTTAATTCCGTAATTCGTCATCCGTGAAACGTATACCGTCGACTGTATTCCGTCGTCCGTATACGGAATACGGAATACGGTATACGGAATACGGAAACCTTGTCAAGTTGAATAATATCAGGACTTTGTTAGTTTTTCAGATTTTTCTTAAAGCGTTGAGATTGGATTTTGTATAAAGAGGCAGCGAGTTCCTTGTTCTTTGAGAGTAAGAAAGC
>JAGVOB010000121.1 GCA_020052955.1 Candidatus Omnitrophota bacterium
AAGATCTTTTATTTGGAAAGGCTGATTTATTCTCGGTATAGTAATATCACCTGTATTACCTGTAAAAAAATCTGGACAAAAGGCTTTCCAAAAGATTATTATGATATTATGAAAATTTTAATTACAGGTATCACAGGTTTTGTGGGAAGTCATTTAGCCGAGTATATTTTAGCAGATTTTCCAGAGGTTCAAATTTTAGGTCTGGTGCGTTGGCGGGCACCCAAGGAAAATATACGATACATCCTTGATAAAATCACCCTATGTTACGGCGATTTAGTAGATTTGCCTTCTTTGAAAACTATTCTAAAAGAACATAAGCCGGATATTATCTTTCATCTGGCAGCCCAATCATATGTTGATTTTAGTTTTAAGGCGCCTATTTCTACCTTAGAAACAAATGTAATTGGAACCTGCAACCTATTAGAGGCAGTAAAAGAATTAAAATTCAGCTTTAGTTATGACCCTATAACACATATATGTTCATCCTCTGAGGTTTATGGTCAGGTTAAAGAGAATGAAGTCCCAATAAAAGAAGATAATCCCTTTAGGCCCGCTTCACCTTATGCAGTGAGCAAGGTGGCTGAAGATATGCTGGGTCTTCAGTACTGGCTATCATGGAAGATAAAGACGATAAGAACAAGGCTTTTTACCCATACTGGAGCAAGGCGAGGTGAGTTTTTTGCCGAATCTACCTTTGCCAAACAGATTGCGGCAATTGAAGCAGGTCTAATCCCATCTGTAATTAAGGTAGGTAATTTAGATAGCATTCGGACATTTTTAGATGTCAGGGATGCGGTTAAGGCCTATTGGCTATTGGTAAATAAGTGTCCCCCTGGTGAGGTCTATAATGTAGGTGGAGCCGAAACAATGACAGTAGGGGAGATGTTGAATAGATTGGTCAATCTTTCTACAACAAAAAATATAGCCATTGAGGTTGATCCTGGCCGTTTAAGGCCATCGGATGTAACCCTGCAAATCCCCTGCATTGATAAATTTGTAGAAGCTACTGGGTGGAAGCCGAAGATTAAATTTGAAAAAACCCTGGAGGGACTTTTGGATTATTGGAGAGAATACTATGGCCGAAAAAAATAAAGACACGGTTAGCCACTGGGTAGGTAACAAAAATTTAAGCCTGGAGCTTTATCGTCAGTTGTATACCATCCGCCGGGCTGAGGAAAAAATAATCGATCATTATGGTGAAAATGAAATGAGGACTCCGATGCATATGTCCATGGGGTCGGAAGCCATAAATGTCGGCTTGTGCCAGGCACTAAAAAAAGATGACCAGGTTTTTGGCACTTACCGGTCGCACGCGCTATATCTGGCCAAAACCAGTAACCTTTATAACTTTTTCGCGGAAATGTACGGCAAAGATACTGCCCTGCTTAAGGGTAAGGGCGGTTCCATGCATCTTAGTGATCCGGATAAAGGATTTATGGGCACTTCCGCTATCGTAGCCAGTGCTATTTCCGTGGCCGTGGGAGCTGCTTTTGCCAATAAGGTCAAAGGCAATGGTAAGGTAGTGGCGACATTTTTTGGCGACGGGGCAACGGATGAAGGAACATTTTGGGAAAGCTTGAATGTCGCCTCACTCATGAAAATACCAATCTTATTTGTATGTGAGGATAACGGTATCGCCGTGCATACCCGTGCCCATGAACGCCAGGGATATAAGGACATTACCCAAGTGATCGGTAAATTCAAATGTAAGGTCTTTAAAGACAATAGTACTAACGTTGAAAGCATATACAATTTAGCCGTGCAGGCGTTGGATTCAGTGAGGTCGACCGGAGCCCCCTGTTTTATGCACTTAAAATACTATCGGTATTTGGAACATGTGGGCGTAAATGAGGATTTCGATGTTGGGTACCGTTCACAAGAGGAGTTTGAAAGCTGGTATAAGAAGGACCCTATCAAAATGCAGAGAGAAACTTTGAAAAGAATAGGTATCAGCGAAGATAAAATTCTCGCACTGGAGAACAAGATTAGCAGGGAAATCGAAACGACTATTCATAAAGTCAAAAATGAACAGTTCGCGGAAGAAGACGAGATCTATAAAGAGGTGTTTAAATGAGGAAAATCACGTATTGCGACGCGCTCCGGGAGGCCATGGTCCAAGAGATGGAAAAAGACCCTGCGATATTCGTGTATGGGATAGGCGTACCGGATCACAAAGGCATTTTTGGTACTACACTTGGTTTGCAGGAGCGATTTGGTCCCCAACGTTGTTTTGACACCCCTTTAGCCGAGGATACAATGACCGGTTTTGGGTTAGGGGCGGCGCTAAACGGGTTACGTCCCATCCATATACATATCCGGGTCGATTTTCTGATACTGGCTATGAACCAATTGGCTAATATGGTTTCCTGTTATCGTTATTCCTCCAGGGGAATGCTAAATATCCCGTTGGTGATAAGAGCGATTATCGGCCGCGGTTGGGGACAAGGCTTCCAACATAGCAAAAGCCTGTATTCGCTGTTTGCCCATATTCCCGGCTTAAAAGTAGTATTGCCCACTACACCAAGAGACGCCAAGGGATTGCTCATAGCCTCTTTACGGGATAACAATCCGATCCTGATTTTTGAGCATCGTTGGCTTTATTGGCAGGAAGGAGAAGTCCCGGAAGAGCCGTTTGTAGAACCATTGGGTATGTCCCGAGTGATAAGAAAAGGGAAAGATATTACCATAGTAGCTATTTCCTGGATGAATGTTGAAGCTTTGAAAGCCGCGGAGATTCTGGAAAGAAGGGGAGTAAGCGTAGAAATAATTGATCCCAGAACTATTGTTCCGTTGGACGATGGTACTATTGTTGACTCGGTAATAAAGACCGGCCGCTGTATCGTAGCTGATTACGATTGGCTGCATTGCGGTTTCAGTGCTGAGATTACAACCCGGATCTATGAAAAATGTTTTGGCAAATTAAAACAACCAGTACAGCGTATGGGCTTTGCTCCAACTCCCTGTCCAACGGCAAGGCATTTGGAAAACAAATTTTATCCCAATGCCATTAATATTATTAGATTGGTAGAGCAAGAGCTAAATTTAAGCCCGATCGATCTTTCCTGTGAAGAGTTTTATAGCCATGAAAAACGGTTCAAAGGCCCGTTTTAATTTATCATAAAGGAGCATTAGGATGCCGGTAGTGATAGTTAGTGATTTTGCGCGTTCTTTTGGCACTGAAGATGAAGATATTTCACCAGAGTGCCGGAAGCTGATAGCGGAAAAAGATTTCAGTTATGTGGTCCTGGTCGGAAAAGAACGCGATAACCTATTGTTGCAAATACTTAAGAGGATAGAAACCGACAAGCAGATCATCGGGGCCAAAAAAAGACAAGATATTTGGCACGATGGCTGGGCCGAGAACTTAGAAGATTTTATCAAAAGTGGCTATGATCTAAAAGCCCTGGTGCCTAAATTTATCAGGTCGGCCCAGGTAATTCGTTATAACCAGGATTATATCAAGTCCGCAAACCAGAATTTTGAACTGGATTATCTTACGGTTTTTCGTACCTGGCTTTTCCAGAAGTATTTCCAGGAAGTTGAATCTGTATATGAATTTGGCTGCGGGACAGGGTTCAATATGGTGGCCCTGGCCGAGATCTATCCTCAGAAAGCTTTATATGGATTGGATTTTGTCAAATCCTCTTGCGACTTAGTCAACAGGATCGCGGAGGCGTATAAACTTAACCTTAAAGGCCGGGTCTTTGATATGATCAATCCCGATGAAAACTTTAAGATAGCCAATAACAGTGCCGTTTTCACCATTGGCGCGATCGAGCAATTGGCCAGTAAATTTGAAGCGTTCTTGCAATACCTATTAAAACAATCGCCGAAATTGTGCGTGCACGTCGAGCCTACTATTGAGTTGTACGATGAAAGTAACCTGGTGGATTACCTGGCCATCAGATTTCAGGGAAAGCGCGGCTATACGCATAATTTTCTACCCCGGTTAAAAGAACTGGAAAAAGAAAAAAAGATAGAAATACTGAAGATAAAAAGACTTTATTTCGGTAGTCTGTACATGGAAGGATATAATTTAATGATATGGAGACCGGTTAAATAATGGATCTGGGTCTTAGAGGCAAATACGCGTTAGTCACTGGCGGCACTCACGGCATCGGTAAAAACGTAGCTTTGGCTTTAGCTGAAGAAGGGTGTAATATCGCTATTTGTTCTCGTAATTTAGAGAGAGTAAAACAAACCGTAACAGAGATCAAAGATAAAGAAGTAGAAGTTATCGGCATCCGTGCCGATGTCACCAGTAAGCGGGACACAGCTAGGGTGATGGCCAAAATTATCGATAAATGGAAAACTATACATATTCTGGTAAACAATGTGGGCGGTGGCGGCAGATGGGGCCAGGAAAATATTGAAACCACCGATGAAGAAGTTTGGAAAGAAGTTTATGACAAAAATGTCATAAGCGCGATACGTTTTATTAACCTGTCACTGCCCTATATGCGCAAACAAAAATGGGGCCGGGTGGTTACGATAACTTCTTTATACGGGAAAGAGATCGGCGGCAGACCCTGGTTTAATTTGGCTAAAGTCGCCCAAACAGTTTTGATGAAAAATCTTTCCTTAAAAACGGACCTGGTCAGGCAAGGGATCACTTTTAACAGTATCGCCCCTGGTTGTATAATGATACCGGATACAGGCTGGGATAAAGAACAAAAAAGTGATCCTGCCGGCTTCAAAAAGATGGTGGCTGAAAAATTCCCTCTCGGACGGCTGGGCACGCCGGAAGAAGTAGCCAGCATCGTTGTTTTTACCTGCTCGGAACGGGCCAGCTTGCTTAACGGGGCTTCGATTCCGGCAGACGGCGGAGAGAGCAAAAACCTATAGCGGAGATGTGAGTTGATAAAGAAAGATGTTTTAAAAAGTTTTAACGGCAAAAATGTATTGGTTACCGGAGGCACCGGTCTTATCGGCAGGCAGATAGTGGATATCTTATGCGGCGCTGGCACCAAAGTTAAAATAGTTTCTCTGGATAAAATAAAAATAAATGATAAAGCCGAACATGTTTTTGGTGACCTTACCAATTTTGAGTTCTGCAAAGAAATAACCAAAGATATGGATTTTGTCTTCCATGTAGCCGGGATAAAAGGTTCTATAGAGGTTACCAAAGCCAAACCAGCCAGTTTTTTCGTGCCATTATTGATGTTCAATACCAATATTTTAGAGGCGTGCAGGATAAATAAAGTGCAGAAAGTTGTTTACACCAGTTCTATTGGTGCTTATTCGAGCGCGGAAGTATTCAAGGAATCGGAAAACCGGGATGGTCCGCCAATGGATATGTTCCCGGGTTGGGCCAAACGCATGGCGGAACTCCAGGTACAGGCCTATAAAATTCAGTATGGGTTAGACAATTATGCTGTAGTTAGGCCATGCAATGTTTATGGGCCTGGAGATAATTTTGATCCAAATAATGCTATGGTCATCCCTACACTGATGTACAGGATATATAAAAAGGAAAATCCGGTCATTATTTGGGGAGATGGAACGGCTGTCCGTGATTTTGCTTACAGCCGCGATGTGGCAGAAGGCGTTATCCTTGCCTTATATCATGGAACCAATTCTGATTTTGTAAATTTAGGAAGTGGAGAAGAGCGTACTATTCGAGAATTGGTTGAAACCTTAAAGCGATTTATTGATTTTAATTATAAATTTGATACAACGAAACCCTCCGGATTCTCCAAAAGAGTTATGGATATATCGCTGGCAAGGAAATTAATCGATTATGATCCAACAACCTCTTTATTGGATGGGTTAAAAGAGACTTGGAATTGGTTTATGAAAAACCAGGATGAGTATTTAAGAAGAAAAAATTATTTTAAGGAATGAAAATATTATTTGTAATTGAGAGTCTTGATTTTGCAGATCATATAGCCATATCCTATTTATCGGCGATAGCAAAACAGCTTAATAATTTGACATACTTCTGCTCGCTTGAGAATAGTGATTTAACCTCTGTAGTTAACGATATCAAACCTGATATTATAGCTTATTCAGCTAACATCGCGGGATTTCCAAAAATAATCAATGCCCATAAAGAAGTAAAGAAGTTACACAATTTTATTTCAATAATGGGAGGACCTCAAGCAACGTTTTCTCCTGAGACATTTCCTGAAAGTGGGATGGATTCATACTGTGTGGGTGAGGGTGAATATGCATTTAGAGATTTTATTCAAAGGGTTAAAAAAAAAGAACCTTTTGATGATGTAGAAAATCTTATAACCAAAAAAAATAGTAATCCAGTAAGACCGTTAATAAAAAATTTAGATGAACTTCCACCAGCAGATAGAGATTTGGTCCTTTCTAATTCATTTCTTAAAAATACGCCCAAAAAAACATTTTATACAACAAGAGGATGTCCGTTCAAATGTAAATACTGTTGCAACAACTATTATCACAAACTCTATCAAGGTAAAGGCCCTATTGTCAGACGCTTTTCTGTGGAAAGGATTATTCAAGAAATAGAAGATGTTAGAAAAAAATATAGAATGGATTTTATTAAATTTGGTGATGATTTATTTGTTCTAAAAGCCAATGCCTGGTTAGAGGAGTTTGTAGAAAAATATTCCAAAAGAATCGGGATACCCTTTAATTGCTATTTAAGATTTGATACGGTAGAAGAAAAATTATTAAAATTACTTAAGAAAGCAGGCTGCTTTTCTGTTCATCTTTCACTTGATAGTACATCAGATTATGTGCGGGAAGAAATGCTTGGAAGAAAGATGAGGAAAGTAGATGTAGTAGAAAAATTAAGAAGTATAAGAAAATATGGAATTAATACTTGGGTTAATTATATGCTTGCTGTTCCTGAATCTACTTTGCAGAATGATTTGGAAACGATAACGATAAGCAAAAAAGCAAAAGTCACTTATCCAAGTTATTCTACTACCGATCCGATAAAAGGAACCGAATTATACAGATATTGTGTTGAACGGGGATATATAGATTCTTCGTATCAAGGAGATATGAGCAAATGTTCTGAGCGGTCTCCTATATCGTGTTTTTCTAAAAAAGAAAAAGATATTAGGCATAACATTTATCTATTAGGAGCATTAATTTCTAAGTTACCATATCCATTTGATAAAATTGCAGTTCTGCTAATCAAAGTTGTTCCACCTAATAAGATTTTTAAAATGATGCGAAAGTATTTTTATGAATATAGTATTAGAAATACAATTTTCAAAATACCTCGTTGAGAACATAATTATAGAGGAGTCTTAAAATGATAGAAACATTCAAAACGAAATTAGAAGGCGTTTTATTAATTAAGCCAACCTACTTTGAAGACCATAGAGGGGAATACTTAGAGCTGTATAATGAGAAATTATATAAGTCAAAGGGGATTGATCTTGATTTTGTTGAAGACGATATCTCCATTGCTATCAGAAGTGTGCTTAAGGGCATCCACGGCGATTCTTTAACCTGGAAGTTAATATCCTGTTTACACGGAAAATTCTATCTTGTGGTCATAAATTACGATGACGAGTCAAAGGATTTTGGAAAATGGCAATCCTTTGTTTTATCTGAGGCAAATAAACATCAGGTGTTAGTTCCACCAAAGCATGGCAATGGACACTTATGCCTGAGCGAAAAATCTATTTTTCATTACAAGCAATCTGCTTATTATGATCCATCAAGACAATTTACTATCAAATGGAATGATCCGAGATTCAATATCTGGTGGCCGATAAAGAATCCAATACTTTCACAAAGAGATGAGGGAGGAGATTATGTTCAAGAATAAAAATGTTTTAGTTGTTGGAGGTGCTGGGTTTGTTGGAGTAAATCTAATAAAAACTCTATTGGAACGAGAAGCAAATATTACAGCAACCTTGCATAAAAAACCAGCGGTCATAAATGACAATAGGATTAAATATGTCAAATGCGAACTAACCAATACAAACGATTGTAATCGTGTTATGAAAGGGATGGATTATGTTTTTATGTGTGCGGCTAACACCTCTGGTGCAGCGGTTATGGCCAATACTCCGCTGGTGCATGTAACTCCAAATGTAATTATGAACACTTTGACTTTGGAAGCTGCATATGAAGCTGGGGTGGAAAAGTTCTTGTGGTTCAGTAGTAATACCGTATATCCACCGTTTGATCATCCGGTTAAGGAAGACGAGATGATGAATGGAGAAGTATTTGATAAATATTTCTGTGTAGCTTGGATGAAACGATTTACCGAGATTCTCTGTCAGATGTATGCCAATAAGATTAAAAATCCAATGAAAGTAATAGTTGTTAGACCTGCAAATATTTACGGTCCTTATGATGATTTTGAATGGGAAACTTCCCATGTTGTGCCGGCATTGATTCGTAAAGTTGTGGAAAGACATAATCCAGTGGAGGTTTGGGGTGACGGAAATGATATTAAAGACCTTATTTATATTGATGATTTTGTGGAAGGAACTTTGTTGGCTATGGAGAAGATTGACACTTATAATCCAATAAATATAGGAACAGGACAGCCCTGCAGTGTTAAAGATGTTCTGAATGCAATTCTTAAGGCAGATGGATACACGAACGCGAGGATTTCTTTTAATTCTTCTAAGCCAAGTATGATACCAAAGCGGCTTATTGATGTCACAAAAGCTAAAAGGCTTTTGGGATTTGAGGCAAAAATCTCTCTTGAGAAAGGTATGGCAAAGACAGTTCAGTGGTATAGAGAGAATAGACTTTCATGATTATAAGTAGAACACCTTTTCGCATCTCATTTTTGGGGGGTGGCACAGACTATCCAATTTGGTATAAAGAAAATGGTGGTGCTGTACTTAATACATCTATAAATAAATATTGTTACATTTCCTGTAGGTACCTGCCGCCATTCTTTGATTATAAATATAGAATAAGATATTCCGAACATGAAGAAGCTAAAACTATCTCCGAGATACAGCACCCCTCTGTGCGTGAGTGTCTGAAATTTATAGACATAGATAGCCGTGGTGTTGAAATACAACATAATGCTGATTTGCCTGCAATGTCAGGGCTTGGATCGAGTTCCTCTTTTACTGTCGGCTTGCTTAACGTGTTATATGCTTTAAAGGGCAAGATGACAACAAAGAGACAGTTAGCACTCGATGCCATACATGTAGAGCAAGATAGAATTAAGGAAAATGTTGGTTCGCAGGATCAGACAGTGGCTGCTTTTGGTGGATTAAATAAAATAGAGTTCGGTGGCGAACAAGAAATAACTGTTCTACCTATAACCATAAATCAAGAAAGAATAGGTATATTTCAGAATCATCTGATGCTATTTTTTGCTGGTTTTCCCAGAAATGCCTCAGATATTGCGGCAGAACAGATAAAAAAGACACCAGATAAACATAAGGAATTAAAAATCATGATGGAGTTAGTTGAGGCAGCGATTGATATTCTAAATAATGATAAAGAACCTCTTGATAATTTTGGAAAGCTTTTGCATGAAACATGGAAGATTAAACGTGGCTTAACATCAAAGATTACAAACTCATTTATTGATGAAATTTATGAAACTGCAATAAATGCTGGTGCTTTAGGAGGCAAGCTTTTGGGTGCTGGTGGTGGAGGTTTTATGCTATTCTTTGTAAAGCCACAGCTTCAGTCCAAAATAAAAGAAAGACTGAAAAAATTACTGTATGTCCCTTTTGTATTTGAAAAATTGGGTAGTCAAATAATCTATTATGCACCAGAAGTTAACTTTTGAGGAGTTGAGGTAGTGTCAAATAAAATATGAAAGAATATGAAGGAAACCACAGAGAACAGAGGAGAAAGATAAGATATTATTTAGCCACTGATAACACTTTGGATGAAACCGAGGATTAAAATATTATCTTCTGAAAACTCTGTGTCATCTGTGGCTAAAAATCTTCTCTGTGTTCTCTGTGGTTAGTTTTTGACATTACCAAACCTTTAGGAAGGAGAAAGTTATGCAAACAATTCTAACGCCTGAACTTAAATATGAGATTAGAGAATTAATAAATGAACAAATCCGAGAAAGAGATGTAACAAAGGAAGATTTTACTGAGCTTAAGAATATTGTTAAAGAGATAGCTGAGGAACAGAGAAAATTAGCTAAGGAACAAAGAGAATTGGCCGAGGCACAGAAGGAGGCTCAGAAAGAGATTAGAATATTAGCACTGACCATGAAGGATACCAGAAGGGATTTGGGAGGCGTTACTTCAACTTTAGGTTTTATGTTGGAAAATGAGGCCTACCGAGTATTGCCTGGCATACTTAAAGATAGATACGGAATAGATGTAAAAGAGAGGTTTTTACGCCAGAGCATAAGAAGTTTTGGCGTAAAGGATGAAGGTGAAATTAATATTTTCAGCAGAGGCGTGTATAAGGATAAGGGTACAGAGATAGTAATTATCGGGGAATCAAAGTCTCAGT
>JAGVOB010000226.1 GCA_020052955.1 Candidatus Omnitrophota bacterium
CTTATCTACCGACGAGAATCGGTGTGGGTGACAGTTGCTTGCTATCACCATCATAAGGATTCGGTTAGGCTTTTTCAATCATAATTTGGACACGTGTGAAGTTCTCTTATGAGTAAATTTGAAAGAAATATGATAAAGGTTGAGGTGGCGCAGGAGATAATATCCTCACATGTTAAAACCTTGGGTGCAGAGACTGTTGATATTTTATCGGCATTAGGGAGAGTTGTTGCAAGGAGCATATTTTCAAATTGCGACATACCTGCCTTTAATAACTCTGCTATGGACGGCTATGCCGTAAAGGCAAAGGATATCCAAGGCGCAACTCATTCAAAACCTCGCTTACTAAAAGTTATAGAAGACCTTCCTGCCGGGTATGTTGCTTCGAAAAGAATAAAACGCTTGGAGGCAATAAGGATAATGACAGGCGCGCCTATGCCGCAGGGAGCCGACAGCGTGGTTATGGTGGAAAATACAGAAAAAATCAAAAATCAAAAATCAAAAATCAAAATTACAAATCAAAAATTAAAAATTGCAAATCAGACAACAAAAAAATTCATAGAAGTATATAAACAAGTAATAATTGGCGAGAATATAAGAAAAGCTGGAGAGGACGTGAAAAGAGGAGAGTTGGTTATTAAAAGAGGAAGTCTTATACGGCCACAGGAGATAGGTATGCTTGCAGCGCTGGGGATAAGAAAAGTCAGCGTAATGAGGAAGCCAAAAGTCGGGATTATTTCAACAGGGGATGAGCTTGTCGATTTAGGCAGTTCATTAAAGCCCGGGAAAATAAGGGATTCAAACAGGTATTCTCTTTTAGCTCAGGTGTCCAAGTGCGGTGCCATAGGCATGAATTTTGGTATTTCAAAAGATGCTCGTGGTGAGATAAAGAATAAATTAAAAAGTGCTTTAAAGGCAAACCCTGATATGCTGCTTGTATCAGGCGGTATTTCGGTGGGAGATTATGATTTCGTAAAAGACGCGCTTCTTGAACTCGGCATGAAGGCGCTTTTCTGGAAAGTAGCAATGCGCCCCGGAAAGCCGATAGCCTTTGGAACCATAAAGGACACGGTTATTTTTGGCCTTCCAGGTAATACGGTTTCCTCCATGATAGCCTTTGAGGAGTTTGTGAGGCCGGCGATCCTTAAGATGAGCGGAAGGAATAAGCTTTTTCTTCCTGAGGTAACTGCGGTTATGGAGGAGTCATTCAAGAAGAAAAAAGGGCTAAGATATTTTGTCAGGGTTAAGATTGAAAACAAAAATTTGCAGTTATTTGTGCGGCTTACAGGACCGCAGGGTTCGGGCATACTTAAATCAATGGTGCTTGCGGACGGCATAATGGTTTTACCTGAGGAGGTTGAGGTAGTTAAGCCTCTGGATAGGGTAAGGGTGCAATTATTAAGCGCTCAGGAAGTTTGATTTATACATTCGCGGCCAGCTGAAAGTCCCGAGTCAAAAGAGGGGAACAATGGCCGCTTGAGTATGAGTCATACGGAAACCTCGGGCTTTAGACCCACCCTTAAAGGTTTAGGATGGTCTATCCCCGTGGATTAGACCGAGGAGTTATGGAAGGCTTTATGACCGCCATAATCCTTGCCGGTGGGAAATCAAGCCGGTTCGGAAAAGACAAGGCCTTTATAAAGGTCAAAGGCACAGCAATTTTTAAAAGACAGCTTAATGTTCTCAAAAAAATCTTTAATGAAATTATAGTAGTAACAAACAACCCGCAGAAGTTTCATCTTCTTGGAAGTTACATCCGAAAGATAAACGAGGATAACCGCAGCGCCGGATATAAATTAAAAAAAATAGAGATTGTGCAGGATATACTGCCTGCAAAAGGCTCTTTATGCGGAATATTATCCGGGCTTATAAAATCCCATTCCTTTTGTAATTTTGTGGTTGCCTGTGATATGCCTTTTTTAAATGAGCAGTTGATAAGGCATATGATTAAAAAAAAGGACGGGTTTGACGTTGCGATACCGCGTATTTACAGAAAATTCCATCCGCTTTTTGGGGTTTATTCAAAGAGGTGCATACCTGTCATAAAAAAATTGATAAAATCAAATAAGCTTCGAATCCGTAGTATATTTCCCGCACTTAAGTGCAACTTTATTTATAAAAAGGAAATCGAGAAGTTCGATAAAAGCCTTCTTTCTCTGGCGAATATAAATACAGAGGATGATCTAAAAACTTATAACAAGATGAAGATACTGAGATGATTAAAAAGGTTTTAACTACCTGCCCGTACTGCGGCGTCGGATGCGGATTTTATCTTGACGTTAGAGACGGCCAAATAATAGGTGTAATACCCTCAAGGGCAAATTCCGTTTCAAAGGGGTATCTGTGCGTCAAGGGCTGGCATGCCCACGAACCCATTCAGCACCCGGACCGCCTTAAAAAACCGCTTATAAAGAAAAACGGCACATTCAAGGAGGCATCATGGGAGAACGCCCTTGACTATGTTGCGGACAGGCTTAAAAGTATAAAGGAAAGATATGGCCCGGATTCGCTGGCAGTATGTGCCTCTGCGCGCTGCACGAATGAAGAGAATTTTCTGATGATGAAATTCGCACGGGCAGTATTGGGAACAAACAACGTTGACCACTGCGCGCGGACATGCCACTCGGCGACAGTGGCGGGATTAAACCAATCCTTCGGCTCTGGCGCAAGCACGAATTCATACGATGAGCTTATCCATATGGACTGTATATTTATAATAGGCTCAAATCCTACGGAGGCCCATCCTATAGTCGGCTGGCGCGTAAGGACAGCCATTGATAATGGCGCAAAGATAATAGTCTGCGACCCCAGGCGTATACTGCTGGCGGAAAACGCCTCCATTTATATTCAGCAATATCCAGGCACGGATATTGCCCTCATAAACGCAATGATAAATTATATTATTAGAGAGGACATACATGATAAGGATTTTATAAAGAATAGGACAGAAAGTTTTGATGCCCTAAAGGAGATAGTAAAGGACTACACGCCTGAATCGGTAAAGGATATAACAGGAGTTGAACCTTCGCTTATAAAAAAAGCAGCCAGGCTTTACGCGATGAGCAAGCGAAGCTGCATAATGTATTCCCTCGGCATGACAGAGCACATCGTTGGAACAGACAACGTTATGGCGATGGCAAACCTTGCGATGGTCACAGGCCATGTCGGCAGAGAGTTCTCCGGGATATACCCGATGAGAGGCCAGAATAATGTCCAGGGTGCCTGCGATATGGGCGCGCTTCCGAACGTATATTCTGGGTATCAGCCGGTAACAGATGAAGAGGCGCGCAAAAAATTTGAAAGGGCGTGGGGCGTTAATCTTCCCGCTAAAGGAGGGCTTACGCTTACCGACATGATGTTTAAGGCTATCGAAGGTTCTTTAAAATGTTTTTATATAATCGGAGAGGACCAATTGCGCACCGACCCTGATACGCATATGATAGAACGCGCACTGGCCAGCCTTGAATTTTTAGTAGTTCAAGAGATATTCTTAAGCGAGACCGCAAAGAAGGCAGATGTAGTTTTACCCGGGGCATCGTTTGCAGAGAAAGAAGGGACGTTCACCTGCGCCGAGCGAAGGTTTCAGAGAGTGAGGCGGGCAATAGAACCGTTATCCGGCAAGACTGACGGAAATATCATCTCTGAGCTGTCAAGACGCTTGGGATACCAAATGGAACAAGACCCTAAAAAGGTTTGCGATGAGATGGCCGGCCTGACCCCAATGTATGCGGGTGTTAGTTTCGAACGTTTAGAAGAAAATGGCCTGCAGTGGCCTGTGCTGACAAAGGGCCATCCGGGGACACCGGTTGTTCACTTAGGTAAATTTAAACGCGGCCTCGGTAAATTTGTCCCAATAAAACATAAACCGCCGGCAGAAGTTCCTGATAAGGAATATCCTTTTATTTTGAGCACAGGCAGAATACTTTTTCATTATAACACCGGCACAATGACCAGAAGAGTAGCCAACTTGTCAAGAGAGTATCCCCATAATTTTGTCCAAATAAATCCGATTGATGCCGGAAACCTCAACATAAAGAACCGCCAAAAGGTCAGGGTTAAGACGCGCCGGGGCGAATTAGTAATTTCTGCAGAGGTTACGGACAAGATAAAAAAGGGAGTATTATGGATGCCGTTTCACTTTTCTGATGAGCCGACTAATGTCTTGACCAATAGCGCCTTTGATCCTGTTTGCCGGATAGGGGAATACAAGGCCTGTGCCGCGCATATTGAGAAAATTTAATAGAATGGGCAGATTATTTATAGCAAAAGAAGATATTCAGACGCTTATCGAACGGTTAAAGGAGGGTTGCGATGAGTTCATCGCTCCGAAGAAAGAACATTTGAGTGATGTTATCTTTGCAGATACCAAAGAGGCGGGCGGTGAGCTGATAGATTACGAGGGTAATTCCGTCATATCGCCAAGAGCGTTCCTACTGCCACAGACAGAAGCCCTCTTTGAAATAAAATCTATAAAGGACGGCAAGTTTTTTCCTATTCCGGATAAAAAGAAGCGCATATTTTACGGCGTGCGGCCATGCGATATAAAGGCATTAATTCTTATGCGCAGTTTCTTTCTTGATGAATTTGTTGATATACCTTATAAGCAAAAGTTAGAAAATTCCACCTTTATTGCCCTTAGCTGTAATAGGTTATGCTCTGAAGAAGCCTTCTGTTGCGAGATGGATGCGGGGCCTGTAGCAAAAGAGGGTTATGACCTGCAGCTTACAGCGATAGGCAAAGGATATCTTGTGGATGTTGGTTCAGAGAAAGGCAGCCGTATAATAAGAAATAATAAAAAATTATTTGCAAAGCCAGAGCCTCGCGATGAAAAAGAAGCTCTCGAAACTTTAAAGTGCCTAGCAAAAGGCTGTAAAAGAATAGATTTTAAAAAACTTGCCGGAATGATGAATGAGGATAAAATTAAACCGTCGGTCTGGGATGATATAGGACTTCGCTGCGTAGTATGTTCAGGGTGTATAACGCTATGCCCTACATGCAGCTGTTTCAGTATCGCAGATAGGGTTAGCGGCGATAGTGGCATTCGTTTAAGATACTGCGATGGTTGTCCATATTCCGGTTTTACCAGGATGGCCGGCGGCAGCACTCCGTTTCCGCTGCACAAAGACCATATCCGTAGGTTCTTCGAACATAAGCTAAATTACGATGTAGGGCGCTACGGCATACCGAGCTGCGTCGGATGTGCAAGGTGTATCAATACTTGTCCAGGAAACATAAGTATACGTAAGTTCATTGAGGAAGTAGCTAAATGAAGCTCAACGAATATTTACCGGTTCCGGCTGCTATTAAAGATATTGTTGACGAGACGCCCGATACCAAGACTTTTATCTTACAGATAAAAGGCAGATCTAATCGTGTATTTAAATATAAACCAGGCCAGTTTCTGATGATATCTTTACCCGGATACGGTGAGGCGCCATTTACATTCGCATCCTCTCCCAGCAAAGATGGAAAATTTCAGATTTCGGTGAGGCGCGTAGGTTTTCTTACAAATGCTATGCATAAACTAAAAGAAAAAGACATAATCGGCGTTCGCGGGCCATATGGAAATACGTTCCCATTGGACAAGATGGAAAAGAAAGATTTGCTTTTTATCGCAGGCGGCTGCGGCATCGCTCCGCTTCGTCCGCTTATACAACATGTATTTTCCACCCGCGGCGGAAAAAATAGAAAAGATTATGGCAAGGTAGAGATTATATACGGCTGCAGGATGCCCAAGGATAGATTTTATAAGAAAGAAATAAAGGAGTGGATGGATGAGCCTGATACCAAGGTCTATCTTACTGTGGATGAACCTGACCAGACCTGGGACGGTGCCTGCGGCGTAGTCTGCGTCATGTTTCCCAGGATAAAGTTAAATCCTAAGACAAGCATGGTTTTTTTATGCGGCCCTTCGGTTATGATAAAATCAGCCATTAGAGATATATTGAAATTAGGCTTTAGAGAGCAGAATATATATGCATCTTTAGAGCGTTATATGAAATGCGGCATAGGAAAATGCGGCCACTGTTATATAAAAGGAAAATATGTATGCACTGACGGCCCGAATTTTTCTTATACTCAAATGAAAAAATTGGGAATAACTTCATGAAGTTGAGACTGTTGCAAAACCCGCGCTTTAGGCGTTTTTCCGGTGAGAGCATTGAAAAGAAAGGTTTTTTCAACGCTCTCAAGTTAGATGCCTTAAAATGTTTGAAGCAGGTTAAATATAAAAAAGGGAAATGCCTGATTACGGTATCCGGAGCACATAGCGGAGCGGGCAAGACATTCGTTATAGAACAATTGCTCAAAGTGCTTAAAGGATGGTCCTGTATAAAGGTGAGCGTCTCGCAAAAGGGATTTTGCCCAAAAGAGAGCGCCTGCGGCATATGCGAGAGCTTAAAAGGAGAATATTCTTTGATAAGTGATAAAAAGGTAATAGAAGAAAAAGGAAAAGACACCCATCGCTTTAGGATGGCCGGCGCAAGAAAGGTTCTCTGGCTCATAACCAAGCCCGGAGCTCTTAGGCGCGGCATCAAAGATGCGTTGAGCAGGTTAAGAAATCCCAGGGGCATTATTATTGAAGGAACGAGTGTTTTAAAATATGTAAAACCGGATGTGGCAATTTTTGTAAGGAAGCATAATTCAGAGTTGAAAGAATCCGCCAGGGAGGTTCTAAAAAAAGTAGATATAATTCTTAATGTATAATATAATAATTTAAACTCCGAGCCCTCGCACCTAAAATCTTTTACCCCGCATCCAGAATGCCACGGCTATGAAGTGAGTGGATGAATGGCATTCGGGCGGGATTCCGCCTCGCGAGCGGAAGACCGAAAATAGAAGTGCCACGGGTGTCCTTCGACATGCTCAGGATGGTGAGCGAAGTCGAACCATAAACCCGTGGGGCTCCACAAGATATGGTGCTCGGGCCGATTCCCCTTTTAAAAGGGGAATCCCGATGTCTAACTGTAACGCTTAGACACCGGGACGGGTAAGGAAAGAAATGACCTTGCCTCCTCGCGTGCCGAAACCTCGGTATCCCGTACCGAATGTAGTTGCTTAGGGAGTATCGCTTTGGTATCCCAAAGCGTATCTCAAGTGAGCAGCTTCATTCGGGAAAGCAAGTCCTTCGCGGAGTTGCTACATTCGGGATTGGAAAGGAGAAGCTTAAAAAGCCAACTTTTCAGCATGAGGAGTTGGCTTAATTATTTAGGGTAAAGTTATGTTTGACCGTTTTGGCCGCAAAATTGATTATTTAAGGATTTCTGTTACCGACAGGTGTAATCTGCGCTGCGTCTATTGCATACCTTCCGGAGGCATCCTGCGCAGGCCGCACAGCGAGATATTGTCCTTTGAAGAGATTCATAGGATAGTGAATGTTGCAGTCAGGTTAGGAATAAATAAAGTGCGGATTACGGGAGGAGAGCCGCTGATAAGAAAAGATCTGCATATTTTAATAAAAAGTTTTAAAAAAATTAATGGCCTAAATGAAATTGCGCTTACGACGAATGGGATATTGCTGAGCGATTATACAGCTTCGCTGAAAAATGCAGGCCTTGATAGGTTGAATATCAGTTTAGATAGCCTTGTTTCTAAAAGATTTGAAAAAATTACACGCGGTGCCGGTTTAAACAAAGTGCTTGACGGAATAGAATCCGCTTTTTCGGCTGGTTTTAAATCAATCAAAATTAACACTGTCCTTATAAAGGATTTTAACACTGACGAAATCCTTGATTTTGCCGCTTTAACCAGAACAAGGCCATTGAATGTCAGGTTTATAGAATATATGGCAACCGCTTCAGATGATTCACCCGATGATAACTTATTCTTCAGTTGTTTTAGGGCGAAAGAGCTCTGCGGTAAACTCGGCAACTTAATCCCCATTAGCGAAATGCCCGATGGGACAGCGAGGGTATATAAAATTGAAGGTTTTATGGGAACAATAGGTTTTATATCCCCCATAAGCGAACCCTTCTGTAATACCTGCAATAAATTGCGGCTTACATCTAACGGAAAACTCAAGAATTGCCTTCATCCGTCGAAAACCATAGATTTAAAAGAAGTGCTTAACAGGGAATCGGCTGATAGAGACATTGCGATGCTGATACGGGAGGCGGTTGATTTAAAACCGCAGTCGCACAGCTTCGCTAGCTCTGCGGCCAAGCAGGAGAAAGAAAATTTCAGTATGTGCCAGATAGGCGGTTAAAGAGGTATTAAAATATAAACAGGATAATGTATACTGCTTTGTAACTTAAATATGGGTAGTATCTTATTAAGTTTAAATATCAAAAAGCAAATATCAAAATGATAACGAATGTAGTAACTTCGCAAGAGAAACTTCGGCATCCCGAAGTTATTCTTCGC
>JAGVOB010000054.1 GCA_020052955.1 Candidatus Omnitrophota bacterium
GCGAAGAATAACTTCGGGATGCCGAAGTTTCTCTTGCGAAGTTACTACATTCGTTATCATTTTGATATTTGCTTTTTGATATTTAAACTTAATAAGATATTACCCATATTTAGGTTACAAAGCAGTATACTAAGCGGCCATTGTTCATCCCTGCCCGCCTTTGGCGGGCGCACCATAGCCATCGCAGAGGGCATGAGTGCGGTTTTCCCCTCGTTTAGCTCGGGACTTTGCCCCTCGTCCGCTTTTAGCGAACTCGGGATTCTACTGGCCGCGAATGTATCAGTCAACCTTTAAACAAAAAACTTCTTCGAGTTTTGAAAAATCGGTAAATGGTTTTACTATGGCGATATGATAAAGCCTATTAAAGTCTTTTTTATACGATACGACGATACCTATCGGATATCCCTTTGGGTATAATTTGCCAAGGCCCAGGGTTAACACGATGTCGTTCTTCAATAGTTTTGCGTTAACGTCAATGTATTTCATTCTACAGAGTCCGCCAGTATATCCTTCTATAACTCCCACATCTCTTGTCGTTTGAGCTATTGCGGAAACTTTTAAATTTGGATCGGTTATCAGGACCACCCTCGACATATGCCTGCCAACCTCGGATACCCTCCCGACAAGCCCAAGGTTTGCTACCACCGGCATATCAAGCTTTACGCCCTCATCTAAGCCCTTATTTATAAGCAGGCTGCTGGAAAACGATGACATATCCTTACCTATAACCTGCGCACATATTGAAGGATGAGCGAGGCCTTTTTTAAAAGCTAGCAGTTCCTTTAGCCTCTGGTTTTCAAGATATGCCTCACGGTAATTTATCAGCTGGAGTGTCAGCTCTTCGGCCTTTTTTTTCAATACGCGGTTTTCACTCTGAAGGTTTCTAAACTCGAATACCCCGGACAGGCTGTTTGAAAGGCTATTGGCAATCCTTAAGGGAGCTTTTATAACTGAAATAAACTCTATCTTTACGCTGTTTATTATATTCGGTGGGAGTACATTAGATACTAAAGGAAATAAAGAAAGGCCGATCAGTAGAGAAATCAGCTTAATATTTTTCACATTGCATTTTATTCTTCATTTCTTGCAGGGACTACAACCTTTTTAAGAAATTGTATATTTTCAAGGCCTTTCCCCGTTCCAAGCACGACGGCGGTTATAGGATCTTCTGCAATATGGACTGGTAGCCCTGTTTCCTCGGAAATAAGTTTATCTATACCTCTCAGCAGCGCTCCGCCGCCTGCCAGTATAATACCTCTATCTATCAAATCAGCAGAAAGCTCAGGCGGTATCCTCTCGAGGGTTATTCTTATTGCCTCAATTATAGCAGATATCGGTTCAGAGAGCGCCTCTCTTATTTCTTCAGATGATATCGTTATCATTTTTGGAAGCCCTGCTACAAGATCTCTGCCTTTTACCTCCATAGTAAGTTCCTCATCTAAGGGGAAGGCAGAACCTATTTTTATCTTTACCTCTTCAGCCATGCGTTCGCCTATCATAAGGTTATAGGTTTTCTTGAGATGCCCTATGATAGCTTCGTCCATTTCATCCCCGGCCACCCTGACGCTCTTTGAAAACACAATATCTGCAAGCGATATAACAGCTACCTCGGTCGTTCCTCCGCCGATATCTACTATCATGTTACCTGCGGGTTCCTGTATAGGCAAACCCACTCCTATGGCGGCAGCTTTTGGTTCTTCTACAAGATATACCTCTCTGGCTCCGGCGTGTATAGCGGCGTCTCTGACCGCCCTCTTCTCAACCTCGGTTATACCGGATGGTATAGCTATAACCATACGCGGCTTTACAAGATATCTTCTCTGGTGAACTTTTTTTATAAAATAACGCAGCATGCTTTCGGTTATCTCAAAATCCGCTATTACTCCATCCTTCATCGGTCTTATGGCAAGTATACTCCCCGGAGTCCTTCCCAACATCCTCTTTGCCTCCTCGCCGACTGCGAGTACGGCATTGGTCCCTTTTTGTATAGCCACAACCGAGGGTTCACATAAAACTATGCCGTGGTTTTTTACATAAACTAAGGTCGTAGCCGTGCCCAGGTCTATCCCCATATCAAACGAAAATAAGCCCAGCAGTTGATTATACCAATTCTTGAGAAATTCCATCAGATTTTTCATAACCTTCCCCCAATTTAAGGAGTTAAACAAATGGCAGGTAATCTAAATGCTAAACACTTAGATTATAGCAAAACTCAATTTATTATGTCAATCCTTTTTTAGTCAGAGGACGGAATTTGTTACTTAACAATCTCTCCTAAGGCTTCAAAGAATCCGGGAAAGGATTTTGTTATACATTCGATGCCACGTATTCTTGTTTTTCCTTTTGCGATAAGGCCTGCGACAGCCATAGACATTGCGGTTCTATGGTCACCAAAACCCATCACAGTTGTACCCTTTAGGCTGGGTACACCTTTAATATAGATATCATCCTTATCTATAAAAATTCTAGCTCCAAGAGCTTTTAGGTTATTTAACATGGAATTTATCCTGTCAGTTTCCTTCAGCCTAAGCTCAGAGGCACTTTTTATTATTGTAGTGCCTTCACTTAAGCTCGCGGCAACCATAAGGACAGGCAACTCGTCGATGCAAGAAGGAATCTCCTGCTTTTTTATCACAGTTGCCTTAAGCGCTGACGACTTAACTATAAGATCGCCTCTGGGCTCCTGATTTACCAGCTTAATATTTTTAGCGACGATACAAGCCCCCATCCTTTTTAGTACACTTATGAAACCGCATCTGGTGGGATTTAACCCGACATTCTTAATTGCTAATTCCGAGCCCTTTAATATGGTGGCGGCAACGATAAAAAATGAAGCGCTCGAAATATCTCCGGGAACACTTATCTCGCAGGAATATAAATCAGCAACACCTCGAACGCAGCAGCTAACCCCGCTGCTTCTGACCTTCGCCCTAAAACAACTCAACATCCTCTCTGTGTGGTCCCTGCTTTTAAATCGCTCTTTTACAGTCGTTTTACCCTCAGCATAAAGGCCCGCAAATAAGACTGCGGATTTTACCTGTGCGCTGGGGACGGGCAAAGCATAACTAACAGGCCTTAAAATAGAACCTTCTATTGTTATTGGGGCAAAATTCAGGCGCCCCTCACCCTTAATATTTGCACCCATAAGCCTTAACGGCTTTACTATCCTGTCCATAGGTCTATTTGAAAAGGCTTTATCTGCGCATAACGTGCTCTTAAAATTCTGTCCTGCGAGGATACCGCTTAGAATACGCATAGATGTTCCCGAATTTCCAAGGAATATTTTCCCCTTTGGTCTTTTAAGCCCTGATATCCCTTTGCCAAAAACATACGTGAAATATTTATCCCTAGTTATCTTAATGCCCATCATCTTAAATGCTCCTATCGTATATTCGCAATCATCGCATCTAAGACAATTTTTTATGGCCGTTTTGCCCCTGGAAATAGCACCGAGCATAATGGACCTATGCGATATCGATTTGTCCCCGGGAAGCGTCAGCTCCCCCTTTATGCACTTTTTTGTTTCAATAATAATATCTTTCATAATATAGTGTGTTGTCTACTAAATAGAGTTATCACCTCAAATTCAAATATCAAAAATTAAATATCAAAATGACATATCAAAATCCAAAAATTAAGGAAAAAGATAGGCAGCAAAAGGTGTTCAGAAGTTAAATTTTGATTTTTGCATTGTAATTTTGATTTTTGCATTTTGATTTTTGGATTA
>JAGVOB010000062.1 GCA_020052955.1 Candidatus Omnitrophota bacterium
CTCACCTCAGTACCGAGCACTTCGGTGCGAGGCAGGACACTGAGCAAGGCGAAGTGCAGTATGAGCCATACGGAAACCTCGGGCTTTAGACCCATCCTTTGAAGGTTTAGGATGGTCTATCCCTGTTGGATTAGCCCGAGGAGTTATGGAAGGCTTTATAGCGTGCGGGTGAAATAATCCCGGCGGAAACTATAAGCTTTATCGCCTCCTCAACCGTCATATCAAGGAAAATAACCTCTTCCTTTGGCACAAATACAAAGTAGCCTGTTAACGGGCTTGGGGTGCTGGCAATAAAGACGCTTACCATCTCCTTGAGCGCTTTTCTGTCTATCTCCTCCATGCCTTCATTGGTTATAAACCCCATAGAATACACCCCTTTTCTCGGATATTCTATCATTACAACCTTTTTAAAGGCTATCTTCTCTTTTGAGAAAAGAAAATCAATCATCTGCTTGGCAGAGGGATATATGGCATTTACAAAAGGGAGTTTTAAAAACCATTTCTCAACCAATCGGAATAACCTTTTCACTAAGAAATTCCTCGCTATGATACCAATAATTAAAACAAATATTAAAGATATAAATAAACCTAAACCGGGGATAGAATAACCGAGGTTTTCTTTTAGATATCTATTTAGAAATTTTCCTAAAATACCATCCGCAAATTTAAAAAAGATAAAAAGTATATAACAGGTGATTACAACCGGCAGTGTAACTGCAAGCCCTGCTATGAAATATCTATATAACTTTGTCCTGAGTTTTTTCATCTTTTTGCATTTTAATTATCGCTACTACAGTCAGACAGAACAAGATTGCCATAAGCCATAAAGCAGCCTTTACCTTCTTCTGATCAGCCCTATGAATAACCTTATAACCATTTGTTAGTTTCGTTATTTTATCTGCATGTATATCCAAATCTCCCCCATGCTGGCGGCATGCCCTGTGAAATATCCCCTTGACCTCCACCATATCTCCCCTATGGTCATAATCACCTGTAAATATAATATTGGAACCAATAGAGTTTTCCAAAAACACACCCACGGCATTTTTCTCATCAGATATATTTACCCAACTAAAATTACCGCGCTTCATTATGTCGCCGATTACCTCTCCCTGAAATGTAACCTCTTTTCCATCATATAACCTTGCATTTTCAATTAGTTCTGTGCTGGAAATAGATTCTGCATAACATACAGAAGACAGAAGACAGAAGACAGAAGACAGAAAAAATAATATGCTATAAATTATAAGCTGTGACCTATGAACTATGAACTGCAAACTATGAACTCTTTTCATCATCTTCCCTTAAATACCGCTATCAAAAATCCTATTAACGCAAAAACCGCCATAAACTCCAGCCTTCCTGCCCACATCTGTATTATATAAGTTATTTTTAAAATTGCAGGCATAGATGGTAAAGTAATTCCGCAGGATAAGCCCACATTGGCAGCTGCAGACGTAGATTCAAAAAGCGAGTCAAGCAGAGGATATCCGCAAAACATCCCGACAAGCGTCCCAAAACCATACAATAGCAGATAGCTTAATGTTACTAAAAACACAGACCTCACCTGTTTATCATTCAGTATGATTTCTTTTATATGATGAAATTTTTCTATTAAAACAGTCGATTCGGATACTAAGAGGTGCTTTATATCTTGCCTGAGTGCCTTATACAAAAGGCCTATTCTCAATACTTTTATAGCACCGGTGGTAGAGCAGGCAGACCCTCCAAACGCCATAGCAATGGTCACTCCAACCATTGCAAGTGCACCCCATTCATTTATAAACTGTTTTGCATATATTGTCATATAACCTGTGCCGGTATGGCCTGATATCAATTGATAAAACCCTTTTCTAAACATAGATATGGCATCGGGATATATATTTGTCTTCCATAGGCCAAAACAAGTCACTAAAAATGTGAGCGCTATTGTGATAAATAACGTTATAGTTTCTATGTTTTTGTAAATTTCTCTTCTGTTACCCGTCCATACGGCATAGTGAAGTTTAAAGTTTATCGCACCTAATAGCATAATAAATATGGTAACTACCTCAAAAGATAGGCTATGATAATATAAGATATTCTGCGACTGGGGCGCAAATCCGCCTGTGTCAAAGGCTGCCATAAATATCCACATACCATGGAAAATAGACTTAATGAGCGGCATACCCTCAAAAACTGCAACTGTTGCCAGCGATATGGTGCCCAGGATTAAATATACAATACTTACAAACCATATAAACCGAGCGGTTTGAATTACATTCGGCAATATCTTCTCATCCCTTGCCTCGCCTACATACATCCTGAATGAACCGCTTGCGCCACCCATAAGAAAGGCAAGCGCAAGCACCACAATCCCCTGCCCGCCTATAAACATAATAAAGTGCCTCCACATATTATGTGAATAGGAAAATTGGTCAATATTGTTTGCGAGAGTTAAACCTGTTGTTGCAAAACCACTCATCGTATCAAAGCAGGCGTCTAAAAAAGAACTAAAGTGCCCTGATAGATACAGGGGTATTGCGCTTAATAACATTGCGATAATCCAGGACATGGACGCAACCAGCATGCCATGTAACCACTTTAGGTCATCATCCGTATGAAACAACATTACTAAGACAATACCAACTATAAAAGAAACTAAAATTCCTATTAAATAATCGTAGATTGGTTCTTTTTCTTTAAAAATAAGTGCTGTTATAAGAGGTATAAACATAAGGATGCCGAGGGCAAATATTATTTTACCCAGACTAAACAGGATAATCTTTGTATCTTTTAAGGTGGGCCTTCCTATCATCTGAAAAATTTTATAAAGACAAACCCGATTAAATACGCGGAGATTAAAATTAATACTATATATAATAACTCCGCGAAGATACCTAAAATGATATTTTTAAAATCGTATAAGAGTTTCATATTGTCATCCGTTATGTTTTTTAAACTCAAACATCAAAAATCAAATATCAAAATGACACATCAAAATCCCCGCCTGCCAAATAACTCGTTCGGCGGGCAGGCAAAAATTAAGGAAAAAGATAGGCAGCAAAAGGTGTTCAGAAGTTAAATTTTGATTTTTGCATTGTAATTTTGATTTTTGCATTTTGATTTTTGGATTA
>JAGVOB010000056.1 GCA_020052955.1 Candidatus Omnitrophota bacterium
AATCTAATAAACAATCGCCCAAAAAAGTGTCTTAATTACCATACGCCGAATGAAGTTTTGGGCTCAAGTGTTGCACTTCACTGTTGAATGTGGCTTTTTAATATTTGCATTTACAAGTTGAATACAACTTTTATTTAGTTGACAAAGCATCATATTTAGGGAGATCCTGCCGCCATACACCTAAGGCTTGCCTTATTCTGCTGGTAAAAATCCTGCTCATTTGAGCTGCATTTTAAAGTTATGGATAGAGTCCTGTCACTACCAGATACGGAAAACTCGCTGACCCCCTTTGCGAGCACTATATAGCTAGCGCTACTTATATTGGGCGTATATCTGAGGTCTGTTCCTACAAGCCGATATTCTCTTGTTATGGCATTGGTGTGGTTTGCTATTGCAGAGGGGTCTACAGCCGTATCAACGCTCACCCTTACCTGATCGCTGGCTACTACCAAGAAGCTATAACCCTGCCTGAACATCTTTGACATGTGTGTCATTCCGATATTTACCTCGTTCTGAACGAATGACCGCCACAGGGACTGCCTCATCATCTTCAGAGCGCCGATGTAAACGGATGTCTCCGCAAGAATAATAAAGATAACCAGCGTAGATGCTATTACCAGTTCTAGCAGCGTAAAACCGTTTTGAAATTTGATATTTTCATTTTGCCTGCCCGCCGCTTTGCTTCGGCAGGCGGGCCTGCCCGCCGAACAAGTTTTTTGGCAGGCGGGGATTTTGTCCCGAATGAAGCTCTCTTCATAGGTTAAACTTCGGGATACCGTGCCGAATGGAGTTACGCAAGGAGTTTCTCTTCGGCATCCCGAAGTAATACTACCTAAAGCAACATCATTCGGGAAAGCTTCTCTTACAAAGTTACTACATTCGGTATGATTTGTCATTATATACTGGGCTCTGTCCAGTCTACTGTAACTGTTATAATCTTGTAGCGTTGGCTGGCACCATAGTCATTCGGCCCCATCGTAATGGTATATGTCCTTGTTCCACTCCATGTGTCTCTTAACTCACTCGCCGCACCAGTGCCAGTAGGAAGTGTATTTGTAAGATGAGTGGTGGTGCTGTCTAAGTCTGAATCGCTATTTCTAAGCGACAATAACCGCTCCATCTCCGCCTGGGCATAGTTAAGCGCCATTAACTGCCTTTTTGTTGCCTGCACCTTTGCCTTGGCATAAAAAAATGCACCGAAACACCCCATTACGGCAATATTCACAACTACTGCCGCTACAACAACCTCAACAAATGAGAATGCCTTGTTTCTTCTCTTATTAATATAATTCACCATTTTAAATTATACCAAATTATTTTTTAAAATCAATAACATTTTTATACTGTCGCGGGACTCTCTTGGATATCCCGCAAACGATTTCGTATGATATGGTATCTCCTATATCAGCGAGCTCTTCTGTTGTAATCACCTGCCCCTGCTGTGCCCCTATCAAAACAACCTCGTCTCGTATCTTTACTCCGTCTATATTGCTAACATCCACCATCGTCTGATCCATGCAAACCCTTCCTATTACAGGCGCCCTCTTACCCATCACCAATACATGCGCCCTGTTGGATAAAAAGCGCGGGTAGCCATCGCCGTAACCGACGGGCAGGGTCGCTACCTTGGTCTTTCTGGATGTAACGTACGTTCTGCCGTAGCTTATAGGCCTGCCTTTAGGTATTTCCTTCAGATATACAATCCTCGTTTTAAAGCTTAAGGCGGGTTTTAATTCTACTGGCCTTGGCGTCTTTGTATTTGAGTAGAGCCCATATATCATAAGGCCGGGCCGCACAAGATTCAGATGCGAGCCCTTAAACCTTAAAACCCCCATGCTGTTTGCGGCATGCTTTAGCAAAATTGAGATATTATTGTTTTCTAATTTCTCGATTAGTTTATTAAAACAAAGCAGTTGGCTGCTTGTAAAATATTTATCCTCTTCATCCGCGCTCGCTAGATGTGTATAAATACCCTCGAGTTCCACGTTCTTAAGCCGCTTTATATTCTTTATGAAGGGTACTGCTTCTTCATGCCATACGCCAAGCCTTCCCATACCCGTATCTATCTTCGCGTGCACATTTACCCTTTTATTCAAACGGCCCGCACAAAGAGAAAGAAACCTCGCCATCTCCTCACTCACAACTGTCAGGCTTATATCGCGGCTTATTGCGGGAAGCGCCTCTTCCTTCAAGATTGCTCCAAATATAAGCACGGATGTCTTTATTCCCGAACGCCGCAGGGTTATCGCTTCGTCGCTCGTAGCAACACCGAGATAATCCACGCCAAAATCCACCAGCGCCCTTGAAACCTCCGGCATACCATGGCCGTATGCATCCGCTTTAACCGCGACAAGAATCTTAGTATCTTTTCCTGCAAGTTCCCTTGCTTTATTAAAATTGTATTTTAATGCAGAGAGGTCAATCTCTGCCCAGGTAGGCCTTAAACTTGGAATTTTTTTAAAATTATGCTGTGTCATTTATTAAATTTAAAAAAGCTGCACTACAAAGAATGGTTATGAGTGATATGTAGTGTCGTTAAGTCATGTTTACAGTTTGCAGTAAAATTTTAGGCTAACGTCTATGGGTTACGGTTAAGAAGCCCGTATCGTCATTCGGTTAGGTCTATCGTACTTACGCATAAGTAGTTTAAAGACGTAACCCTA
>JAGVOB010000058.1 GCA_020052955.1 Candidatus Omnitrophota bacterium
AATCTAATAAACAATCGCCCAAAAAAGTGTCTTAATTACCATACGCCGAATGAAGTTTTGGGCTCAAGTGTTGCACTTCACTGTTGAATGTGGCTATGTAATTTTGATTTTTGGTCTTTGATTTTTGAATTAAATGTAAAATAGGAGAAAGATATGTTAGTAATAGGCGAACTTATAAACGGTATGTATAAACAGATCCAGGATGCAATAACTAAAAAGGATAAGAAGGTAATACGGGATATTGCTAAAAATCAGATAGCTAACGGAGCGGATGCTATTGATGTAAATGTAGGGCCCGGGTCTTTAAACCAGCTTGATGATATGAAGTGGTTGATAGAGGCGGTTGGTGAAGCAACAGATAAACCTATTTCTATAGACAGCCCTAAGCCCAGCATAATCGAGCAGGTGCTGCCCCTTGTTAAAAACAAGATAATTATTAACTCCACTGATGCGGGAGACGAGAAGCTTGATGTGCTTATACCTTTGGCAAAGAAATATAACGCTTGTATAATAGCGCTTACAATGGATAAGAAGCAAGGCGTCCCCAGGGATAGATATGTAAGGAGCGAACTGGCGGCTAAGATAGTAAGCAAGGCACTTGAGGTAGGGTTAAGCATGGAGAATTTATACCTTGACCCGATAGTCCTGCCTGTAAACGTCGTACAGCCTCAAGCCATAGAGGTGCTTGAAGCTATTAAGGAGTTTAAGTTATTATCGAGCCCGCCGCCTAAGACTATTGTAGGCCTTAGCAATGTATCTCAAGGCACTAAAACACGCAGTCTTATTAACAGGACATTTGCGGTTATGGCAATATCTATGGGGCTTGATGGAGCAATACTTGACCCGCTTGATAGGGACTTGATGGATGCGATTATTACGGCAGAGCTTGTAATGAATAAGAATATATATTGTGAATCTTATTTAAGTGCGTATAGAAAAAAATAAATGAAGACACAATTTATGGAACTTTAGTGAACATAAATTGTTTGTCTGAATTTAACCCGATAGCTGCAAGTAGATTTCGTAGAAATCTAAGCAGCGTTTTGCTATCGGGATATTGAATCGAAGCCCATCCGCTACAGGACTTTGGCGGATATGTCTGGATTTAAATAAATATGTCCCTTTTGGGAAATAATACAATAACAGTTCCTTGCCTAAACGCTTCGCAATTTCTTGGAAATTGCGTTCGCAGGCTTCGGAATTAATTCCGACAAATCCTTGACACAAAGTGTCAAGGGTGTCGTCATTAAGAGGTGATAAAATGGAAAGAAAAAAAATAACTATTCCGGATATTAAAGCAAAGAAAGAGAAGAAGCAGAAGATAACTATGCTTACTGCCTATGATTATCCAAATGCGCTTTTAATGGATAGGGCAGGTATTGATATGATTCTTGTCGGTGATTCTGTAGGTATGGTGGTCTTAGGATATGATTCTACTGTGCCTGTCACTATGGATGAGATGATACACCATTCCAAGGCGGTAAGGCGCGCTGTAAAATATGCGCTTGTAATAGGTGATATGCCCTTTATGTCCTATAACATAAGCAAGGAAGAGGCAATTTTCAATGCGGGCAGGTTTATGAAGGAGGCGGGCTGTGACGCTGTGAAATTAGAATGGGTTAATAATGTGGTAGATATTACAAGGGCAATCGTAGATAGCGGGATACCCATTATGGGTCATATAGGCCTTACCCCGCAGACAGCATCGCAGTTAGGTGGTTTTAAAGTGCAGGGTAAAGATGCTGAAACCGCTAAAAGATTGCTAGACTCTGCAATCAAGCTTCAGGATGCAGGGTGTTTTAGTATAGTTCTTGAATGCATACCAAGCGAGATAGCGAAGATTATTACGGAGAAATTAACAATACCAACTATAGGCATAGGCGCCGGAATTGACTGTGATGGCCAGGTGCTTGTTACGCACGATATGTTGGGCTTGTTTGAGCGATTTACCCCGAAGTTCGTCAAGCAATATGCCAATCTTTCTCCCGAGATACTTAAGGCGGTTGAGAAATATAAAGAAGAAGTGGAAAATTTAAAATTCCCCTCCAGCGAACATAGTTTTATCATAAAAGACGAAGAGTTAAAGAAGGTAAAAGGAAAATAATAAAAGAAGTGTTATTGAGTTACTAGAGTTATTGAGTTTATAGAGTTGAAACCATGGTAACGCAAGTAACTCAATAACAAACATATGCGATAACACATCTTGGGTAAGTAACATAACCAAATATTTCTAACAAGATGAAAATAGTAGTTGTCGGCCCCGGCGCAATGGGGTGTCTTCTTGCGGGTATGTTGGCTAAGTCGGGGAATATGGTATGGCTGCTTGATAAGAATGAAAAAAGGGCAGAGAATATAAGAAATAACGGCATTAACATAGAAGGAAAGACACAGCTGCATATAAAAGTAAATATCACGACTAATGCCACAGACATAGGAAAGGCAGATTTAATCATTATAGCCGTAAAATCCTATGATACTATACCTGCTTCAGAGCGCCTGTCCGCTATCGCAGATGGTTCAGTTTATATCCTGACGTTACAGAACGGCGTGGGGAATGTTGAAAATATAAAAAGGGTTTTGAATAATCCGAACGTCCTTGGCGGAGTTACCTCATACGGAGCAACCCTTTTAGGAGACGGAGTTGTGCGCCACGCAGGGACAGGAGACACTTATGTAGGGCGCCTTGACGGAAAGCTGACAAACGAGATACAGCGCATCGCAGAAGCGTTCGGTAATGCAGGCATAATAACGAAAGTTTCAGATAACATAGAAGGATTGCTCTGGTCAAAACTTATCATAAATGTGGGTATAAATGCGCTTACAGCCATAACGCATCTCAATAACGGGCGTCTTGTCGAATTTGAAGGGACGCGCGATATTATGGAGAAGGCAGTTAATGAAGCGGTTTTAGTGGCGCAGAAAAAAGGAATCAAGCTCATATACGATAGGCCATTTGAGAAGGTAAAAGAGGTATGCGCTCTTACATCCGCCAATATTTCTTCAATGCTGCAGGATGTCTTAAAGAAAAGAAAAACAGAGATTGATTATATAAACGGAATTATTGCAGAAGAGGCAAGAACTTTTAATATACCAGTCCCTATAAACGAAGCCCTTACAGGCCTTGTAAAGACCATCGAGTCAAGCTACGATAAATTTTTATTCTCCACAAATTAATACTATTTGATAGTAGGGTTTTTTAGTCCTTTCCTCGGAGAGGTATTAGGAAGGACTATCCTTTCTGGATTAAACGTTGGCATGGAAAAGGGATGGTAATTGAGAAGGGTTTAAAATGGGCCTAACGGCGCTTTTATTTAAGAATCCATTAATGTTTCTGATGTTGGCTGGCCCGCTTCTGTATTCCATAATCTTCCATGAGCTGTCTCATGGGCTGGCTGCGTATTCTTTCGGAGATAAAACCGCAAGGGATTCCGGGAGATTATCCCTTAATCCTTTTGTGCACCTTGATCCTATAGGCACTATAGCACTTTTTCTTGTGGGCTTTGGATGGGCAAAACCCGTACCGGTTAACTACAGTAACCTTAAGAACTTCCGTATCGGATTAATCGTTGTCGCTCTCTCAGGCTGCCTGGCGAATATAATTATTGCAACCATTGCAATGTTTTTTCTAAGGTTTCATAATAGCGGCACCGAAACCATCGGCTCTATCACGCTCTTAATTATAGCTAAAATAAATATTATATTAGGAGCATTTAATTTAATACCTATTCCTCCCTTAGATGGATCCAAAATCCTCATGGGTTTCCTTCCGACGCGGGCGCAAATTAGCCTCTCCAGAATTGAGCCCTATGGTTTTTTTGTATTGCTTGCCTTACTATATACAGGACTTCTTAACCCGGTGATAGTATTTGCAGAAAAGAGAATTCTCAGCTTAATTAGTGTACTTTTGGGTTTTGCAGGTTGATCTGCTCTAATCCCGTCACCAGAGTGGGTGAATGGAGGATCGGGACGTCGCCCCAAGATGGGCGTGGTAAGTTTAGGTCCCACGGGTTAAGACCCATCCTTTAGTCCCTTCCTTTAAGTTGTATCAGGAAGAACTATCCTTTCTGGATTAAAGGTTTAGGATGGTCTATCCCAGTGGATTAACCCATGGGGCTCCAGTGCTCATCCCGCCAACAGCGGGGCAGGTGTACAAAATCATTTGCGATTAGCTAAGCCCCTTATCCCTTTTAAACTTCTCAAAAAGCCTTCTTATATCTTCGTCTGCGGATTTTGAGAACATAAAGGCTACATATATCAAGATAGAAAACTGCCAGGTCTCTTCGTTTCCGATAATTAAGGCGGAGGTAATATCCTCTTTGCTTTTAAGAGACTCCTCATAAAGTTTTATTGCCTCTTTGAGCGAGCCTTCATGGATATCAAGGCTAAAGGTAAGATTTTGATATTTAAGCGATGGAAATCTTACTCCCCTTACCAGAAAGAAGGATTTTATTATATCCTCATCCAAGCCAAGGTTCTCTTTAAACTCAAATCCCTCAAATATAGGAAAATCCCTCGGTAGCACAATCAAAGGCTTGTCTACCGCGATATTTCCCTTTCTGACCACAGTATCGCCGTGGTTTACGGCAGATTCAGCCAGGAATACATAAGGGAGTTCAGTTGTCTCAAAGGTAAATAGGCGCGTAAGTCTTGAGCGCATTATCTCCGTGTTCCTTAAAGCATCCTGCCATTTTTTCTCAATGTCCATATTCTCACCTTGGCTTATTATAAGCGTTAGAACAGAATTTGTCAAATTTTCTTGTGGTATACTACGAACTGTTAAAAAACCTTTAATTATTACAAATCTATGCTATAATAAATTTTAAATATGAAAACGAGCATTATGAGAATTAAGCGAAATTGTACATTTTTAAAAAGGGTATCCAAACAGGATGATTGTTATGTTAATCTTACTCCTACAGAGAGGGTATCTTTTATGTGGGAGCTAACAGCAGAATTATGGTCATTGAAAAATTCTGAATATGTTAAACAAAGATTACAAAGAAATATTACAAATCTTATTAAAGAATAGGGTGAAATTCCTCATAGTCGGTGCCTATGCTATGGCAGCGTATGGCTATCCGCGGGCAACCGGCGATCTTGACATATGGATCGAAGCAACTTCTGAAAATTCAAAAAGGATATATAAATCCATCTTGGAATTTGGAGCTCCTCTCTTGGAGATTGAAAAAGAAACATTTGCAGAAAAAGGTATCGTTTTTCAAATTGGCGTAGCGCCGAGAAGAATAGATATCATTACCCATATTGATGGTGTTGAATTTAACGGTGCATACCAGAATAAAAAAGTGCTTAAAATAGAAGATCTTAGAGTTCCCTTTCTGTCGAAAGCTAATCTAATAGAGAATAAAAAGTCTACTGGTAGAGAGAAAGATAGGTTGGATATAAAATATCTTCGAGAAAACCCTAATTTTTAATAGCCCTGCCTACATAAAAACCCTTACTATTTAAAAAAATTAGCCAATCTTGACTAATTTATATATATAGTATATACTTATTATAGAGATAAAATAAGTCTTTAATATTATTCTGATTTAGGGACTTTTTTATTTGTTACTAACTAAAATGTTTTATAAAGTGTTAAGTTAAATTAGGAGCTAAAATGGAAGCCTGGCAGTTTCCGAAGTTCTCACCCTTTTTTTCACTCGTTTCTGTTATTATTCTTTATATTTTTATATTCCCAAAAAGCACTTCTTTTTTTAATCAAGAACTTTTTTCTATTCAAGGACTATATTTTATTAAGCATAAAAAAGTAAGGTAAGAGGTATTTGTAGTTTAAAGGATATAGAAAATGGCAGACTGGCCCGAAAAAATGACAGGCACAAATAAGTTTTGGATAAGGCTCATAGCCCTCGTAGTTGCTGAGGTATTTCTATTTACCTCAATAGACCTGCCCTTTGACACTCCAAAAGCCTATGCCGCTCCAAATGAAAGATTAGTCCCGCCATTCATTACAAAAGATGCAACAAAAACTCAGCGTTCTGCCATTACTAAAGCAAGAAGAATTCTTGAGCCGTCTGTTGCTGAAAACATACCCTCGAATATAGGTGAAATTTTTGAAGTTGTTGATAGTAACGTTAATCACATATCGCCAGATGAATTAAATAGTAGAACAAATAAAGAAATACCTGCTTTGTTAATCAAGATAGGCAATATATGGTGCCTGATATTAGGAATAGAAAATGTTCTATCAGTTGAGAATATACCCCAAGCATTACTTTTAGACACTATACAACCCAACCAACTCATAGACTTTATATCCGGCTTAATACCAAAATCGCCAGAAAGTGACTTATCAAATCTTCCGCAACGGCAATTTGTGTTGGATATTATACAAGGAGAAACTGCCAAGCCTAATGTTAAACTTACTCCAGTGCCCGGGACTATACCTTCAGATATTGACCTTAACAAGATAGAACTTTTTGCAAAAGAAGTGGATGTTGTTGGATTATCTCCTGATGAGATATCGCCTCCCATTAGGGCTCCTACATCCGAAGGCGTTGCCTTGTCTGCCAATAAAGTTACAGTGCTTCAAGCAAATATATTGATAATCCTGCCTACACAAAGTGCGCATGTTGCACCAACGGATACACCTGCACCAATCTCATCTCAAGCTATGCCACCAGCAGCTCCAGCTCAGATAATGCCTCAAGATAAAGCGACAAAACTTGGCGAAGCCGCACAAGCGGGTGCAATGCCAATTGACATAGTTTTAGAACAGCCAACTCAATTAATTCAACCAACAGACATACAGCTTACGGCTGGACAGCTAACGGCAAACGGCACAACAACTATTACAGCTCAAGGAGCTCAATATGCTCAATCAACATATATACAGCTTACAGCTGCACAGCCAACCGCAACATCTACTTTATTACCGATCCAAGAATTTACTCAACCAGCTCAAATAACTCTATTAACTCCAGTAACTCAATCAACTCTAGTAGTAACTACTAACGGCTCACAGCTAACGGCTTACGACACACCAGTAGAAATGATCCACCTACGAGGTGGAATAACTCAAACAGTTAGCGATAGTGGGCCTATTCAAATCGGAGGCGTAACTATAACTCAGGTTAATAATATACAAGAGCCACCTATAATAGTTAGTATTGAACAGGATGCCGGTTCAACAACTATATCGACAGCCAGTGAAATTCCAGTTTATATAACAACTTCTGCTACGAGTTCATTGATGCCTGCACCAGTATCCCACTTCGTAGGTGGGATAAGTTGGACAGTTTACGGAGAACGAGCTGATACAGTCTCAATAGCTGCACAACCCATACCACCTGCTGCCACTGTAAGTCAAGGCCAGACTGTCAAAGTTGAAGAAACTAGCGAAACTATGCACACAGCATTACAAAAATCTATCACAGAAATACCAACCACAAGAACAGGTATAACTTCAGTTGAGCCTGCCTCGGTTTCAGCAACAACACCATCAGAAGTCCACTTAGCAGAAGTAAGGTATATTGGAAGGCCAAAGCAACCAGAAAGAGTCGTAAGAACAGAAATTAGGCAGCCAATAGAGGCTAAGATTAGTTATCATCCTGTTAGAGGTCTGCTCCTTTCTAAAAAATATATCGCTGATGAGCAAGGGCAAAGCCTTCCCGCATTTATGTTTATCATTGCCGCGCTGGCTGGAATTTTAATAATGGCATGGCCTTATATAATTCAACCACTTTTAAGCCTTATTCCAATGCCATTGTTAGTGGGCGGAGGAGTTATTGTGGTTATACTGGGTTTACTTTTTTTATCAGGACTATCTTCATATCCAAATGCACGATATGCTCAAGAAACAGATTTAGGAAGTACAATTATTAAAATTGCGCTTATTGTTATTGGCGCAGGTCTTCTAATGGCTTTCCTTAGCGATTTTAATCTTATTAAGCAAATTGAATTTAAAAACCCACTACATGACATATTAACAGTATTTGGTTTTGGAATGATGTTTGGTGTTGATAAAATCAGAGATAGGATTTCTGATTTATTTACAATGACCCACCAGAAGAGCTTAGTTATATTACGTGCCTTAAGGCAATATTTATTGAGAAAAAATATCATATATTTACTCTTACTGGGTTTTGCTGTTTTGGGAGAATTGTTTTTTATGGGATATAGAGGGATTAACTGGAGCAATTTATTTGAGAACACACATATATACTCTGGGATCAGCATACTTATTTTTGTATTTATAACCATAGGGATTATGCTATATCAAAGCACCGATGCTCTTATTTTAGCCTTATCTGGATTAATAAAACCCCACATATTGCCAGAAGAGGATTTCTCCAAAGGCATACCCGATGAGCATAAAACAGTTGTAATTATTCCGTTCCTTGGTCTATATCCTGAGGATTTAGACTTTTTTGAAAAATATACAGCACCTTCTATCAAAAATAATATAGATGCAAATGGAAATATAGTATGGGTTATCTTGAGTGGCTCACCCCAGGAAAGTATTGTTCAGTTAGAATTAGAAAACATCAGGAGACTAAGAGAAAGATTACCGCAAGTAGATATATACTATTTTCATCGTGACCCAGCTATGAGAAATTTAGGAGCTAAACCAGGTGCATATTATGACTTGTTACGCTGGTTGAGGGACATTCATTATGAAAATCCTAAGGCTAAGGGAGTTCCCATTTTTGATATAAAAGATGGAAATTTAGATATATTGCTAAAGGGAAGCACAAAAAGTAATGCGAAAAATGCCATAATTCTTGACGTCGATTCATATTTACTAGAAGGGTTTGTACGCAGAATGGCAGGAAAGATAGCAGCGGATGTAGATAGAAACTATACTATTTATCAATCCAATTTGAGAGTATTTACTTCTAGTACTGCCGTAGCAAGATTAAATGCTTCAGGTGGCAAAAGATTTTATCTCGGTGTCTGGAATTTATTTGGACTTGGATATTATAGTGGTCATGGAGCAGGTTTGGATATAGACACTTACTTAGAGAGATTGGCAGATAAAGTTCCTGCTTATTCTCTTAAAGAGGATACGCCTTTCGGTAAATTGTATGCCATAGCTCATGATATATTGGAGGGGACGCTGGTAGGAAAAGTAGCTTATTTGGCAGACCTGATTAGTTTTGAGGAGGCCCCAAGTAGTACTCAGTCGGAAATGCGGAAGTTTGAAAAATGGGTAAGAGGAAGCTTGAGGATTGGTGAGTTTTTATGGCCTTACATACCTACAGGACTGATTGAAAATCCAGATGAGATAACAATATGGGATAGACTATTTAATAAATCCGGACAGCTTGTGAGAAATAGAATACCATTTTTTAACCAATGGCTGATTTTTGTAGCCATAAATAGCATAGTAGCTCCTTTAATATTCGCAGGTTTTTTCACAGCCCTTCTCGTTGGAAATTATCTAAATATATTTAATCCAGAATTATTTTATTTACTTTTAGTTCTTGTCGTCCCAACAATTATTTTTGCTCAGATTATTATGCCCACATACGAAAATCTTGCTAGAAGTTTTATAAATTTCTTATTTATCCTTGTAACTTCTCCTTATTGGTTAATATATATGATTAAGGTTTGTATCAAAGTTATTTTTACAGGAACTAAAAGTATGAGTTGGATACCTACAAGAAGTTTAGAAACATCTGACGCAGGAATAATCCCTCGAGTTTCTGAAGTTAAGGATAGCACACCAACCACCTCAAATGGAGGTGTTATGCCATGGCTTAAGGCGATATTTGTAAGTAGAGGTGTTTCTGAAACAACATATAACCTAAAGATAGCGCCGTGGCTTGAGAATATTATTTCTTATTTGGGGGGAGCATTATTTGCAGTAGCAGTTTATATTGCAACAGGCGATATAAATCTAACCTTTATTTCAGGCAATATCATAACATGGCTGTTATTTATGCTGGGGCATTTTGTTTCAGAAGAAGGAAAACTCCGCGCTCCGCCAAGAGAAATATTTATCCCTGCCTTAATGATAGGAGGGATTAATTTTTCACTGACATTTATTCTACCTTTATTCATATCTACTTCACTATTATTACCAGCATTAATCATTACTTCTATTTTAGTTCATTTCATAGTAAATCTTATGAGATTAGAACTGACAGTCACAGTTTCAGAAGTTGCCCCCTTAGGAGTAAGCTTAACCGGAATAAGACATATCATTGGTGAAAAAGGCCAGGGCTGGATTGGCTTTTTGATTGTCCTTGCAGTTTTTGTGGCGCTTTTTATGGTTATCGGGCCTGTGCATTTAGTTAATCCTATAAAGAACATGGCAGAGAAAGCAACGATTTTTATAACTTTAACAGGTGCAGCTGTATTTTTACTGGGGCATGTGTGGCTGGGGTTATACATATTCGCACTCTCGATATACCGATTGTCCATACTGGCATATCTCTGGATTCATAATAATATACTCGCTGTATATCCGTTTACAAATGACAAAGGCCATGCTTCTCCTACGCGCATTGACCATGGAATTCCTCCATTTATAATGCCTACACGGCTTGATTTGGTAATCGGAGTTATCCTGCTTGTGATTTTAGGGGGATGGTTGAGCATAGCATTAAACCTCGGCAGTTTTAATTGGCTCGGAGAAGCCATATCTAATACCCTGCGCCTTAGCGCAAGCTTAGGCACTGGCACACTAAAGATGGCAGGCTTTGGCGGGGATAGTATGTTATTAAATCTATTTAGCGCTGTCGTGTTACTTACATTCGGCACCGGAAAATTTAATTTTAAGGGTATTAAAGATAGATTTTTAAACGCTTGGCACACCCTTCGCACAAATACATCAAAACATCTTGCGCGGACGAGGGAGAGGGTGTCAGTTGTAATAAGTAGTTTAATAAGAAGAGAAAAAGAAGATTGGATTCAGACCGGTATTGTTGGACTCTGGGCGTTATTTCTTATACTTAGCTTCCAAATAACTTTCCATATTGAATCATTTTATGGACCTCTATCATTTTATGGGCATTTTCTACCTTTGCTAATTACAATTATCACAACAGGCGCACTTATGTTTAGTTCTATTAGACTTTTGAGATCGTCACTTGCACAAACTACTTATATTAAAGAAAGGCCTGTAAGTGGAATATCTTCTTTAAGGAAAGTGATGCTACATCCAGCATTTTTGCTTTTAATTGTAGCCATGTTCTCTATCATAATTTCTAGCTTCAGAGGGCCTATTCGGGACTATATTGATTTTATAACCAAAATTTATTTGCCATCTGCTGATGTTACTCCAACAATGGGTTATACTTTTAAGGAGAACTTTTATGTTCTTTTTTACAATATTAAGGCAACCCTTGGCGTACCTGCTCAAGTTGCCTACGAACAGGTCAAAGAATTTATCTTTTGGTATTCCAATGAATTCTTCTCAACATTTCAAATTGTTCTTGGAATAACAGCACTGGTCAAATATGTTAGCCCAAAGAAACTCTATAAATTTTTTGTTAGCAAATGGCCTTATTTTATAACAACGCTGCTTACAATCTTTGCCTTTTATTTTACAGAAGGATTGGGAGTAGGATCGGGAAATATGTCTGTTGCTTGGGACATTCCAGATTTATTTCAATATTTATTGGCGTCAGTTATTTTGCTTTTACCAATTCGTCATATACTTATTCAGGGAACGATTGATGAAACAGAGGAAGATTTTTCACCTATTGCCGAAATAACACGATGGGTAGGTATTATAGGATTGGTATTAACTATGGATGTTGGTCAGGCTATAATCGCCTCAAAAGGGTTTTCTATCCCATGGGATTACTTTATAGGGGTTGCATTAATACAGGTAGCAATAATTTTCTTATCGGAAATTCAATCTGTTCAAAACCTTATCGGCAAGATGTTGAATCTTAAGGAAACAGCATTTTTAAGAAGTAATATCTACCATTCTATTAAAGATTATATTGTTATTGCAATATTTGTATTTTCTCCAACATTTCTTATGTTTAGATATTTTATTGCATCGGGAGGATATGAACAGTTTGGTATCGCTTCTAGTATTTTATTGCCAATAGGGTTTACTTTAACGTCCCTGCTTCTGTATCGAATAAGAAATGAAAAAAAGTGGCTAGCTATCACTATGATACATTGGTTGTTTGGGATTTGGTTTATACCTGGTTTAGAATATATGGTTGGTGGCGAGAGGTATCTTTATCACTATTTTGGTTTAACTACTCTTTTAACCTTTGGGATGTTAATAATTATTTCTAGTATTAATTCTTTAATATCAAGACACCAAGTTCAATAATGAAGTGCAACACTTAGGATAATCATGTATCCTAGGTGTTATGAAAAATAAAAACTATAAACAGCTCTCCTGCGAAGAGAGAGAC
>JAGVOB010000097.1 GCA_020052955.1 Candidatus Omnitrophota bacterium
GCACGTCTATGGTATTGGCACCGAATTTTATAGCGTTACTAAATTCAGAGATTGACGATTTGTATTCGCCTTTATCGCGGTAGACCCTTCCCAGTTCTAAATAGACATCGGGGTTAACAGAACCGGATTCTATCGCCATTTTGAGTTCGGATATAGCTGAGTTATATTTTTTCTGTTTTCTATGCAGCTTTGCCATCTCTAGGATAACAGTTTCCTCGTTTGGATAGCGAATCAAAAGAAAATTTAACTCTTTTAGGGCAAAATCGGTATTACCTTTACAGATATAACGCTTGACTATCGCCAAACTTGTGGATAGGTCGTCAAAGTCATGTACCTTGGCATTTTTAAGCTCTTCTATGCCAAAATCATATTCCTTTTTTTTGGGATAAGCCATTGCCAAGTCATATTTCTTTGAACATCCGCGAACTTCTGCAATTTTCATTTTAACAAGCTCGTTTTCTGGATAACGTTTTAACATTAAATTTAATTTTTTCAAGGCCAAACCAAAATCACCTTTTTCACAATAGCACAGGGCCATCTCTAAATTAACGCTCAAATTATCAAAACCATATTCAAGCGCCTTATTAAACTCTTCAATAGCCAACTCATACTTTGTCAATATCTTATAATTTATTCCTAAATCATAATGTATCTCCCCATTTTTAGGGTCTTTTATAAGAACTTCTTTAAATGTTTCGGCGGCCAAAGCATATTCCTTCTTTAACGCATAGGTCCTTCCTAGTAAAATTTTAGCCTCAATGTGGTCTGGATTATGAATTAAGAAATTTTTTAGTTTTTCTAGAACAATAAGATATTCTTCCTGTGCATAGGATGTTTTAATCCAATCAAAATTAAGTTCCTTCTTTATAGGAAAATGGAAGCAAAAATCACTATAATTCTTCGCCAAAACCTTCTTACGATAAAACTGCATCTTATCAGAATTCCAAATCTCTTCTAAAGATGAATTATTTATATTTCCTACGACTTCTTGGCATTCACAAGAAGGCCTTATACCGCCTGTCCTATCTATGAATAAGTGCTGCCATGGTAAGTAGCAATACTTATTCTTTCTTAATTCAGGGCATTTATAAATTTCTAAATCAGGATTTTCTCCTTCTCTCTTCGCTGAAATATCTGCATTAACCACAGTTTGGTTTCCAGTATCTTTTGAAATCTTCATCAAAAGTTCTATCTCATGCTCCTTTGCTTTCTTTTCAACCACTTCTATTGCCTTATTAATATACTTACTAAATTTCATACCTTCATGAATGAAAACATTCTGCGGATCAATAGTTCCATCTATAGGATATATTTGAAGAAAATCAAAATTATACCGCTTAGCAAAATCTACCGTGTCTTCTAATTCATGGTGGTTAGATTTCATAACAATAAAACTCATCGTTGTAGTCATTCTACCGCTGAAATTCTCATTCGAATTATTTCCTTTGATTACCTTGTAATTATTAACTAGTCCAATGCTTCTAATTAAATCTTCAAACCTCGCTCCTCTTCTAATTTTTTCATAAGTATCTTTAGTAACCCCATCTATAGCAAAAGAAATATTGATATTTTTTCCGGCTAGCATTTTTGCCCATTTCTCATCAATCAAAAGTCCATTTGTGTTTATATTCTGACTTAAATGTGGATAGGTAGCGGCTTTTTTAAAAAGTTTAGCAAAATATTCTGAGAGAAATACCTCTCCTCCTTGCCAGTATAATTGTTCTAAATATGGAAGATATTCTTTAATCTCTTCAACAATATTTTTAGGAAGGTCCCAGGATTCTTTCCAGACTTCACACATTACACATCTCAAGTTACATTTGGTAGTTAAAGTAACCCAAAGGCCTGTAGGTTTGGATTTGAGGATTGTTTTTCCTTGGGTAATCTCTATCTCATTAAGAATTTTATTACTAAAGAAAATCTCGTCTCTGGTTGGCATAACTTTATAGGCTTGTTTAAATGCTTCAATGGATTGTTCAAATTCTCCCTTTTTTCGATATGCTCTGCCCAATTCAAGATAGATATCAACATCATTTGTACCAAGAAAAATCGCTTGCCTTAATTGGTTTATGGCTGAACTAAAATCACCTTTATTTAAATATGCAAAACCTAGGTCTTTATAGACGTCTTTACCATCATAACCTTTTTTAATCGCCTCTTTAAATTCTTCTATTGCCATGTTATATTTTTTTTGTTCTAAAAAAACTTTGCCTTTTTCTAGATGTTCATTGGAAATAACATTATCAGTAGGCAATTCCTAATCCTTTCTCTTTGTAGCCCTATGTAAGAGATAAACTTTGTATATTTTAAAATGAAATAAGTTTCTAAAGAATTTTGGCTTAAAAATACTCTGCTTATATTTTCAAAGATACATCTCGAACATCAGAAGGAATTAATCCAGAAAAGCAATTAGGGTTACATAAATCAAGTAAATCGTTATTCACAATCTTCTTTCGAAAAAACTGCATCTTTTCTCCATTCCAAATCTCAGTCAAACCTTCCTCAAGAACATTTCCAATCTTTTTTGATTCCTTAGAGCAATCCCCTTGGATACAATGACAGTGAGGATAAACATCCCCTCCCCACTCAATAACCATCTGTTGCCATGGTGCACAACAAGCTAGTGTGTTCTTTTTCTGATCTTCAACTTTCTTAGTATCTATTTCCCTACGAGGACTGTCTTGATTTGAACAACAAACTGCAGAAAGCCATTCTATTAGCTTAATACCAAACTCGTTAGCTTCTTTTTTCATTTCCTGTATAACACAACTACTATATTGCAATATTGCATTATCAGCATTAAAGAAAATATTCTCTTTGTTATCAAAATTACCATTGACGGGCTGTAAAAGGACTCGCTCGAGTTTATATCTTTTGGCAAATTTTATAACCTTTTCTAACTCCTGATAGTTAGACCTCATTATTACTACTTGCATTCCGGTAGTAGATAAATCAGAATAATTATTTCTCTTATACTTTTCCTTAATATGCATTTAAGGTTTCTATGCTTCTAATTAAATCTTCAAATCTTGCTCCTCTTCTAATGTGTTCATAGGTTTTCTTGGTAACGCCATCTATGGAGAAGATGATGTCAGCATTGCACCTGGCTAACTTTTCAGCCCATTTTTTATCAATAAGAAGCCCATTGGTTACTATAGTCTGTTTTAAATTTGGGTAAAATGCTGCTTTCTCGAATAGTTCCCCGAAATAATCTAATAGAAAAACTTCGCCACCTTGCCAACTTATACGCTTCAGAAATGGGAAAAGGCGTATAATTTCTGTAATTATATTTTGAGATACATCCCAAGTGTTTTCCGCGACTCTGCACATTATACACCTAAGGTTACACTTGCTAGAAAGAGTAACTCCAAGATACATTGGCTTAGATTCAAGAATTATATTCTTCTGAGAAATTTCAAGCTCATTTAGCATTTTATTTCTAAAGAATATTGCATCTTTATCTGAGCTTTTTCCAATTACTTTCCTAGATTCCCCCAAGCGAGAGTTCATATTTACCTACTTTGCATTCTATCTGGACTAATCTAACTACATCTGTACGTTAGTTTTCAAGTTATATAATTAATTTAGTTAATATAACATTAGTTTAAACCGCGTAATTCCTTTGATATAATACCTTTGATACAATTTGGATTACATAAATCTTCATAATCGCTGGCTACAATCTTCTTGCGATACATCTGCATTTTTTCATTATTCCAGATTTCATTTAGGCTTTCACCTAACACATTACCAACCATTTCTCTGCAATGACATGCGGGACATACATTACCAGCGGGGTTAATAACAAGTCTCTTCCATGGCATGTGGCAAAGTAGGCGATTGCCGGACAGTTTCTTTCCGTTTTTCTCTCCAATTTCATTATCCTCGTTATAATTACCAGAAAAGGGTAAGGAATTTAATAGATTCAACCCATATTCTTTTGCCTTTGCCTCTGCATGTTCAATGTGTTCTTTAATATAACTGAGGGCCGCAGAATCCTTGTGATAAAAAATATTCTCTTTGCTATCGGTATTCCCCCAAATAGGCATTAAATGAAGTGCATCGAAATGATATTCTTTGGCAAAATCAATAAATTTCTCCAGCTGAAGATAGTTGGAATCCATTATGACTGTATGCATCCTAAAAGACATGCCACTGGTTAAATCAAGCCGTTTTCTCAGGGTATTTATCAACTTAACATTATTTATCAGTTTTTTAAATTCGGCTCCTTTTCTTATAGATTCATAAAGCTCCGTTGTTACTGCATCAATAGAAAAAGTTAGTTCCGCATTATTCCTGACAAGTTTCTCCGCCAGTCTTTCGGTAAGCGGCAATCCATTTGTAATTATCGATTGGTGCAGACTTGGAAACTTATTCGCTTTTTCCACTAAATCCTCAAAATAATTTAACAAGAGGACTTCGCCTCCCTGCCAAATTATTTCTTCGAGATATGGAAAAAGCTGAATAATTTCTTTAAGGATATTCTTCGGTATATCCCACGGAATCGATTTTTCTTCGCACATTATACAAAAGATATTGCATCGTGTTGTCAGCGTAACGACGAGACTGGTTACCCGTGACTCTAACATTATATTTTTCTGCCGTATCTCTGTTTTATTTAATATTTTATTCTGAGAAAAAAGCTCTTTTCCCTGCATATTTTTATAAAAATTTTAAATACCTCTCCGACACCCAACCTTCTATACATTCAGAATTACAAATTTCACTGCAATGATTATTAACAATTTTTTTACGATAGTCTTGCATTTTATTATTATTCCAGACCTCCTCTAATGAATCCTCGACTGCATGGCCAATACTTTCCTGTGGTTTACACACGCAATCCGGCCGTATAGTGCCATCATAATCAATATATAATTGAATCCACGGCAAATGGCACATCATCTTACTTTCGGTTTGCACCATATCTTTATTAAAACCGAGATTTTCGGCATACGGTCCTTTTTTTTCAATAGGAATCGGCAGGCGATTCTCTAAAAGAATGCCATACCTTTCTGCTTTTTCCTTTATCTTTGGAAGGACTCCCGCTATATATTCAAATGCCCGTTTATCGTTAAGATAAAAGATGTTCTCGGGGTTATCATGATTGCCTCCTATCGGCAGCAAAGCAAGCAGTCTAAAGCCATACTCCTTGGCAAAATCTATAAAATCCTCTAATTGATGATAATTTGACCTCATAATCACCGCATGAAGATTGGTATTAATTAAAGTGGGTTGCATATTTTTTAACTCATTAAATCTTTTCAAATTTTTTATTAAAATTTTAAATTGGGCTCCTTTTCTAATTCTTTCGTATATATCCGCAGTTACTCCGTCAATAGAAAACGCAAGGTCGACATTGCTCTTAATTAATTTATCTGCCCACTGTTCATTTATCAATAAACCATTTGTTGTAATAACCTGTTTTAAATTAGCAAATTTGCCTGCGAGAGCCATTAAATCGCTGAAATAATCCAGTACAAATACCTCTCCTCCCTGCCATACTACCCGCTCAAGATAGGGAAAATAAGATATAATTTCCTTGACCATTTTCTCTGGAATTTCCCACCTTAGCCTTATTTCTTCGCACATAGTACATCTTAAATTACACTTTGTTGAGAGAGTAACTATTAAATTTCTTAATTTCGAATTTAAAATAAGTTTTTTTTGCGCTATCTCAAGTTCGCTTAATAGCTTATTTTGAGAGAATATATCATCCTTAGAAATAAGACTATATACTTTTTCTATTTCGTCGCTTGCCTTGGCATAATGACCGGTAAAATTATAATCCCTGATTTTTCTTATATACTCCGGATAGATATCGGCTAATTCTTTATTTACTTCATCCTTATAAGATGTGTCCTCAAGAATATGTTTAAGTTCCCACAATGCCAGGTCAGCTTTTTTTAAAATTTTATATACCTTTGCCAGCAAAAGATGATGATGCTTGGGTATAGAGCCGTGATATAAACATCCGGCTGTTTTTAACATATTTAAAGCTTCCTCGTAATTATCTTGAATATAATACAGTTTCCCGAGCTCAAAATAAGCTTCTCCATTATTTTGGTCGGTCGAAATAACCTTTTTGAATTTTTCTATTGCCAAATCATATTGTTTATTATAAGCATATTCTTTCCCGGCTGCCATTAAAGCAGCTTCATTAAAAACGGATTTATCGGACTTGTAACTATTGTTCATAGTTTTAAAGGAACTTCTCTTGCGTCGGCAGAAATTAAACCTTTAATACAATCGGGGTTGCAGAGATTAGAAAAATCATTACCCGAGATTTTTTTTCTAAAAAGGCGCATTCTATCTCCATTCCAAATTTCAGCTAGGCTTTCTTTAAGAACGCTTCCTATTAACTTTAGCTCATTAGGGCCGTCCTGGATACAAAGACAATGCGGATAGACATTCCCTCCCCATTCAATAAACATTTGTTGCCAGGGCGCATAGCATAACAGTTCCTCTCCTTTATGGAAAATATCATTCCCGATATTTATTTCTTTTTTGGCAGAATCATTCTTTGAACTAAAGGGTATGGGGAGCAGTTCTACTAGTTTAATTTTAAAATCTTTCGCTTCTTTTCTTATCATCTGCCTGACATTATCAAGATAATTCAGTATCCTTTCGTCATTATCGAAAAAAATATTTTCACCCTTGTCAAAATTACCTTTAACTGGCTGCAGGATAACCCTGTCAAATTTGTATTTTTTTGCAAACCTCATAATCCCCCTTATCTCACGATAATTAGATTTCATAGTTGTAACAATCAATACCAATGTCAATGGGTTAGCGTTCTTCCCGCTTCTTATTTCGTTTAGAAGGTTAAGCGTCCTGATCAAGTCTTCGAATTTACTACCTTTTCTTATATGTTCATATGTCTCCTTCGTAATACCGTCTATAGAAATATTTAAGGTTAGGTTGATCTTGTCGAATATATCAAGCCACTGATTATTTATAAGGTGCCCGTTTGTTGTTATCTCGTGCGATAAGTTTCTACATTCGCTTGCCTCTTCCAGTAGTTCTCTAAAATAATCCAACAGAAAGACTTCCCCTCCCTGCCATACAATCTCTTGCAGGTATGGAAAAAATGAGACTATCTCACTTATCGTCTTTTGGGGTATCTGCCAAGAGATTTTTTTTACCTCGCACATAAGACAGGACAAATTACAATTTGTGGTTAATACGGCGTTAAGCCTTATAGGTCTGGAAGAAAGGCCTGCCTTTTTATCCTGAATCTCTTTGCGGTTTAACTGTATATTCTCTTTAAAAATCTTGTCTGTATCGGTTACCATAACGTTCCTATCGGTTAAACTTTAGATATCTTTCCGGTATGTTCCCTGCGATACAATCCGGGCTACATATATCCTTATGGGAATTATCAAGCAATTTTCTTCTATAAAATTGCATACCTTCATTATTCCAGATATCTTTTATTGAAGCCTTCTTTACATTAGCTATCCCGTCATCAGGTGGCCATACACACATACAATCGGGGTAAACATTTCCATCCCAGCTTATATAAAGACGCTGCCAAGGAGCATAACACATTATCTTTTTGCAACCGTCTTGCCCCATGCAGACATTTTTATTATTTGCATCCAAAGCGGAAGAATTGGGAGGAACCGGAATTCTGTTATCCAAAGCAATTTTATATTCCCTCGCTTTTTCTATCAAACTACAATTTATCGCTGCCATATAATTAAGTGCATCATCATCCCGATTATAAAATATATTTTCCTCGCTATCAAAATTTCCCTGAACAGGTCTGAAAAGTACGGAACTAAACCCATATTCTCTGGCAAATTCAATGAAATCCAACAGCTGATGATAATTAGACTTCATAATAGTAACATTAAGATGTAAATGCAAATCAGAGTTATGCTGTTTCCTCTTGGAATTTATAACGTTAATAGTGCTTATAAGTTTTTCAAAGCTTGCCCCTTTTCTAATGTTTTCGTAGCTATCCTTGGTTACCCCGTCTACGGAGATAGCAAGAACTACTGACGGCTGAATAACCAATTTTTCTATTAAATCCTCAGAAAGAAGCATACCATTTGTTACAATAAGTTGTTTTATATTGGGATAACGTTTGGTCTCTTCCAAAATATCGCTAAAATAGTCTACCAGAAAAACCTCTCCACCCTGCCACATGATATACTCAAGGTATGGGAAAAAAGCCATAATTTCCTCTGCGGTCTTTCTCGGCATTTCCCATTTATATCTACGTGCTTCACAGGCAGAACAAGACAAATTGCATCTATTTGTAAGCGTAATAGTAAAACTTCTAACCTTTGACGAAAGAATTGTCTTTCCCTGTGCCATCTCAAGCTCGTTCAACAATAAATTTCTAAGAAAGACATCCTCTTTTGGTACTTCCTTCAAGCTGTCCGCCACTCTTTTCTCTATAGATTCGCATCTTCCTGTGAGCCGATATAGTTGAATCAGTTTCAGCAAAGCATCCTTTCTGTATCCGATATCTAATGAAAGTTCATATTCTCCTATGGCATCGTTATATTTATTAAACATTTCATAAATCCGCCCTAATTCAAAATGGGCGTCATCACTATTTTTAGCCTTTAACTCAATGGCTTTTTTATATTCTTTTTCCGCTAATTCGTATTGACCTCTTAAGTTATAGATATTCCCCATTAAAGTCAGAATCGTACCGTTAAGAGGATCGAGCTTAAGAGCAATCCTGATATTCTCTAACGCTAAATCATATTGCATCTTTTCCTGGTAAACAAGACCTAGCAAAATATGGGCCTCTGCATTTTGCGGTTCAAAAGACAAAACGGTCTCCAGTTCTTTTATTGCCATATTATATTCGCGTTTTTCTTTATGGATCTTGCTAATCAATATTTTTTGATGCACAAAAGTCTGCATATTATTCTAAGAGCTTTTAAGTTCTTTGCCTATTTGTCCGGAAACACATGCTGCATTACACCAGGATTTATATTCATAATCTATTATTTTTTTTCTATAGACCTGTATCTGTTCGTTGTTCCAAAGATCTTTCAAGCCATTATTTAAAATATTGCCGATATTTTTTAGGCAAAGGCAACCGGGCCTGACACCGCCTCCCGGGTCTATATTTAACTGTTGCCATGGAAGCAGGCAAAACAATCCATTATCAGCAATATAATCTATGCCTTTTTCTTGAGCGCTCCCTGCATGCTTTTCATTGCAGGGTAATGAATTCAATAATTGTATACTATATCGTTTTGCCTTTTCTTCTATTCTCTCTCTTACGGTATCTATATAGGCCAAAGCCTTCTTTTCTCTATTATGAAAAATATTTTCGGCACTATTATTATTACCCCACATTGAAATTAAATGAACGGCATTAAAACCGTACTCTCTGGCAAATTCAATGAAATCTAAAAGCTGATAATAATTTGATCTCATTACAACAACATGGAGCCGCAAAGACATCTTTTCCGGATTATACTTTCTTCTGGCATCCCTAATAGCCTTAAGGTTGCTTATTACGCAGCTAAAATCGGCTCCTATTCTTATTTGCTCATAAACCTCCCTGGTTACCCCATCAATGGAAAAAGTAAGCTCAACATTGTTTTTCACTAATCTTTCTATCCAATTATCTGTGATCAACAGTCCGTTTGTTACAATCATCTGCTTAAGATTTGAAAATTTAGACGCTTCATCAAAAAGCTCCTCAAAATATTCTAAAAAAAACGGCTCACCCCCCTGCCATATAACCGTTTCAAGGTATGGGAATAAACCGATAACCTCCTCAATAATATGACGGGGTATATCCCATTGCGTATTTCTTACTTCACACATTATACATTTTAAATTGCAACGGCTTGAAAGTGTTATAACCAGACCCTTCATAAGGGAATCAAGTATGACTTTTTTCTCTCGAATTTCTTTTTCATTCAAAAGCTTATTTATTCCAAACTGATTTTTCATCGTTTTGCCATCCAACAAAATTCAGTCAATCTTTTCCTTTTTACAATGGCCTAGGGGTCTTCTATAAATAAAACTCTTCCTAATTTTCTGTTGTTTATTCTTAAAAAACTGAATTTTTTCCCATTTTAACTAAAGACACGGCCTATTTGCATATTTTTGCGTTCCCACAGTATTCCAGATAAAATTATGCCTAAGCAAATGTAAATTTAAGATGTTCCGGCGGTATTACCCTTGAGGTACAATCAGTCCCGCACCATTTTGTATATTCGTTTCTTAAGAGTTTTTCTCTGTAGAGTTGCATTTTTTCATTATTCCAAACATCAATAAGAGAATCGTTAAAAATATCACCCACCGGCATAGAGCACAGACATTCGGGGAAGACGTACCCTTTGACATTCATGGCAAGCTGTTTCCACGGCCTAAAGCAAACAGGTTCTTTTCTATCTTCAAATTTTAGGCCCTCCTTATCGCCTTTTGGCTCTTTTGCGTTAGAGGGTTCCCAATCTTGATCAGTAGGAATCCAATCTAGTAATTTTATGCTATACCTTTTAGCTAATTCTCTAACCTTTGGCAATACTCCCGATATATATTTCATAACCTTCGGGTCCTGGTAAGTAAAAATATTTTCCGGGTCGTATCCGTCGCTTGAAATAGGCGCCATCTGTACAACATTAAATTCATATTCCCTTGCAAATTCAACGAATTTTTCCAGCTGTTCATAATTAGACTTCATGATTGTACAGCGCAATGTTGTGACCATATTATAAGAATATTTCCTCCTCGCTTTGTTAATCACCTTTAAATTCCGGATTAATTTTTCAAAATCCGCACCTCTGCGTATTTTTTCATAGATATCCTTATAGGCGCTATCGATGGAAATCGTTAAACCGACATTACCTCTTGAGGCAAGTCGCTCCGCCCATTCCTCAGTAATTAAAAGTGCGTTGGTAATTATTATCTGCTTTAAATTCTCCAATCCGAACGTCTTTTCAAACAATTTACTGAAATTATCCGCCAGAAAAACCTCCCCTCCCTGCCAAGTTATCAATTCAAGAAATGGCAATAAGGAAACTATCTGATTGGCAGTATGAGGAGAAATCTCCCAGGAAGAATTCCCCCTGCCACACATAATACAGTTTAAATTACAGCGGTTGGTTAAAGTTACGAGTAAAATCCTCGGCTTGGATTTAAGCATTAGTTTCCGCTGTGAAATTTCTAATTCGCTTAACAAACTATTTTCTAAAAAGGGACTCTTCCAAAAATTATTACCCAACAAAGATTCCACATATTTTTGGACTTTTCCATATTCACCATGGAAATTATAAAGCTGAAGTAGGGTTATTACGCTTTTGTCGTTAGGATTATGTTTTAAGGCTCGTTCATACTCTTCTATAGATAACCCGTAATTTCCTTCTGCCTTAAAGATACCGGCAAGTTCAAGGTGTATATCTTTGTTTTCACTATCTATTTTAGAGGCCTCTTTAAGCTTATTTAGGGCGATGTCATTCCTGCCCTCGTTTTTGTAGGCCTTTATAAGAAAAAGGTGGGCATCTATATTATCCGGATTAATTATGATGGATTCCTCTAATACTTCTATAGCCAAGGAAAATTGATTAAGCAGATAATAAAGCTTGCCTAATTCGAAATGTACGTAATCAGCCTTATGCCCTCTTTTAATAGCCAGCTGAAACTGTTCGATAGCTAGATCGTATTCTTTTTTCTCTATATATCTTTTACCGAGGTCTACGGGCGATAACATGTCTACCTTCCATATACTTCTTGCTCATTTAACATTAAACTATGCTTTGGCATAACGCCCGATGTACATCTCAAGCTGCACCAGTTAAGGCTGCCACAATTTATAAGCCTCTGCCTGTATTTCTGCATAATGTCACTATTCCATATATCCTGCAAAGAATCTTTATTTACATTTCCGATGTGCTCCTCGCAAAAACCATACGGCTTTACATTTCCGTCACGAAGTATATAAAGGCTCTTCCATGGCCAATAACATAACATATCCTTGCGCCCTGTCTTTGCATTAGGAGTGCTATTAGAAATATCTGAGCTATCAATCTCTGGCAGTTGATTAAATAATTTAAGCCCGATTTCCTCTGATTTTTTGACAAGTTTCGGCATAACATTTTTAATATAACTTAAAGCCTGTGGGTCATTATTTAAAAAAATATTTTCCTGCGTATCTGTATATCTAATCGGAATTATATTTAAGCAATCAAAATTATACTTTTCTGAAAACTTAACAAATTCTTCCAGTTCTATATAATTGGATTTCATCATAACGGCCTGTATTGTAATTGTCGAATGGGTTGGCATATCGCTATTTCGATATTTTGTCCTGTATTTATTAATAAGATTAATACTCATGATTAAATCCTCAAACTTTGCCCCATTCCTAATTTTTTCATAAGTTTTTTTATTGGTACCATCTATGGAATAAATAATATCTACATTTGACCTTGCCAATTTTTCAGCCCAATCTTCATTAATAAGCAGTCCATTGGTAACTATAGTTTGGGATAGGGCTGGGTGCATGGAGGCCTTTTCAAACAATTCCTCGAAATAATCCGAGAGAAACGGTTCTCCGCCTTGCCAATATATATATTTTAGATACGGCAGAATTTCTATAATCTCCTTTACTATTCTCTCGGGTATATCCCACGGTCTTTTACGGACCTCACACATGGTACAACCTATATTGCACCGATGCGTTAAAGTAACTCCGAGCACCATAGGCTTGGATTTTAGAAAGGTGCTTCTTTGCGAAATTTCAATTTCGTTCAAAATCATATTTTTGGAAAAACCATGCTTATTATATGGCTCCATGTTGCCGGCTCTCTCAAAATCGCTGACAGATAAACTGTACTCACCCTTTTCGCGATGTATCCATCCCAAGTTATAATAGATACACCCGTCATAAAGCTCATAATCTAAAGCGGTATTTAACTCTTTTAAAGCCTTATCATATTCACCCTTTTCGCAATATAACTTGGCCAAACCCAAGCGAACCTCATTATCATTACGCCCCAGTTTTAGCGCTTTTTTTAACGATTCTATAGCCGAATCATTATCTTGAATATCATGATATAACCACGCCAATTCCAGATAAATATCGCTTGTGCCGTACCCAAGTTTTAGTGCCTTTTGCAATTCTTCTATTGCAAGTCTATATTTTCTTTCTTTTTTATACTGTTTTGCAATTGATAAGCTATTCATACCAGTACTATATTTCCCAACGCGTCATACATTCAGGCCGGCATATCTCTTGAAACTGATTTTTTAATATATTTTCCCTATAAAATTGGGCTTCCTCGCTGTTCCATATTTCATCCAGGGTGTTACTATAGACATTCCCTATAGGTTTTGAACAAGAACCTGTTAAATAAACGGTCCCCTTGTCGCAGATAAACATATACTTCCAGGGCATAATACAATGTAATTTTCCCTCATCTGATAATAACTCATTAGCCTCCTTATCATTTTTAAAGGTATCAAATTTAAGGTCTAATGTGGGAAGTAATATGTCTAAATCAATAGAATAATCCCTGGCCTTTTGTTTTAGTCGAGGAATAGCATCAGTCAGATACTCTGATACCTTAGGATCCTGCTTGGAATAAATAATATTTTCTTCTGGATCATTATCAAGATGGATTGCCATAATGGAAAGTTGTTCAAAGCCGAATTCTTTGGCAAAATCCAGAAAATCCTCCAATTGGTGATAATTTGACTTCATAATTACTGCATTTAATCTCATCGGCGTTTTAGATGAAAGTTTCTTGCGTATCTTGACTGCAAGCTTTATATTTGAAATCAGTTTCTCAAAACTTGCGCCTCTTCTTATGTATTCATAAACGTCCTTGGTTACCCCGTCTACAGAAATGGTAAGTTCCGTATTCGCACTCATAATTTTTTCAATCCATTCTTCGGTTAATATTACGCCGTTGGTAATTAACTGTTGCCGTAGGTTTGGAAAAACCGAAGCCTTTTGAAAAAGCTCATCAAAAGATTTATATAAAAAGACTTCTCCTCCTAACCACACTACACGTTCCAGATACGGATAGTAGTCTATTACCTCCTTTACTGTCTTTTCCGGTATATCCCATGGTGTTGACCAAAGGCCGCAGGTTCTGCACCTAATATTGCATTTAGACGTGAGAGTGACCCAAAGACGCTTGACTTTAGACTTAAGAACAGTTTTTTTCTGCAGAATCTCAATTTCATTAAGGACGGAATCTTTAACGAACATACTATCTGATCTCAAGCTAAGAATCTCCGAGGCCTCTTTATCGGACAGGTTATGCTTGCCTTGCAGTACATATAACTGCAGTAACTTCAGGCGCACCTTTGTATCCAAGGGGCTCAACTTTTTTGCCTCAGTTATCTCTTTTACGGCAGATTCATAATCTTTTTCTTCCTCATATATACCACCTAGCTCCAAATGTACATGTTTATTGTCAGGATTTATTTTTGCAGCCTGCTTCAAATTTAAAAGCATCTTTTCCCTATTTTTCTTAGCTTTATAAATTTGTGAAAAACAAATATAAATTTCGCTGTTATCCTTATTAATAGCAAGCGCTTTATACAGTTCATTTAGGCCCTTGTCATAATCGCAATTTTTTATAAATATTTTACTTAATTCAATATGGGCCTGCTCATTCAAAGGAAATTTTTTGACAATCTCTTCAAACTCTTTTTGTGCAAGGTCATGGCTATTGCATAGATAGGATACCTCTCCTAATTCTTTAAGCAGTTCCTTATTGTTCGGATTAATCCTGACTGCCTCAATAAAATTCTTAGTAGCCTCGGAGCATTTATTCATCATCTTATAAATTTTCCCTATCTCAAAGAAGGCCATTTCGTTTGAACGGTTTTCTTCGCTTAAAACCTTTAATTTTTTCAAGGCCAAATCATATTTATTATCTTTAATATATCCATATGCTATCTTTAAATATTCGGAGAAATCAATATTTTTCACAGACTTTTTCCTTTATGCAATAATTTTTAGCAAAAATCTCTTTGCTTTTATAACTTTTATATGTCAGTTTATTATTCAGTTGCATATCAATCATATTATAAAGATAAAGAGATTAAGCAAAGGGCAGCTCCCATTCGTCAAGCCAAAGGGGTGCCCAGCGTCTTTCTTCGCAAACTATCATACATTTCCAGCATGGACAATTTTCCGAACCGCACTCTATAGCCTCGTCTAATAACTGGAAAGTATTTTGCGCTATATTCCCTATTTTAAACATGCCGCCTTCTGCGCAACATCTATAAACATCTCCGTTAGGATAAATTCTTCCGTAGCTTTGTCCCATACGGCAGAATTTTCCTTTAGTAATATTTTTTTCTCCTTTTCTCCAGCCCATTACCAGCCTGCTTGCCTCATCTAAATTATAAATCTTAGAGATCTCCTCAATTTCATAAGCCCTGGGGTAACTCTTCCCATTAAATTCACCAGAAAAAGGATGTGTTATAAAAGGAATATGCAGTTTTTCAAAAGGTTCTTTATATTCTTTTATTTTGTCTAAAAACGGCGGATAGGCCACACAAGAAACAACTAATTTAAACCCGCATTCATTAAGAACTTTTATCTTATCTACAAAATTTTCTATAGTACTAAATTCGGGATGAAAACTAGCATCTATCCTAACCATTTCGGGGCTCGCTACCTTAGCAAACTCACTAACATCGAAAGAAAGATTTGTATTGATCTGAAGAAGATGTTGCCGTGAAACCTTTGCAACTAATTCAATAAATAAAGGGTACATAGACGGTTCCCCGCCGTCAAGCCGTATTCTACAAGAGCCATATTTCCCGTATATATTATCCCAAATCCTTATCCATTCATCCAAGCTAAGGTATAACGCCTTATTTTGATTTTTCTCGTCAAAAAGAAGCTTTTCCGGTTTTGGGGCATAGCAATAAGAACATCTGTAATTACATTCATAATGCATACCCCAGGTAAAGAAAACACGATACGGCGCAATTTCTTTACGAAATCCATTTATGCATTCTCTATTTTTTATCCACTTATTTAACTTCTTATTGCAGGGATTAATCTTTAAGGCCTCTCTTAACTCTTGCATAGCTATGCCATAATTTCCACGAAGCCAATAAATTCCTCCGAGACAGATACAGACCTGTTCTTTCTGTTCACTGTTTAAGGTCATAGTCAAAGCTTCCCTAAATTCTTTTTCGGCATTGCCAAAATCCAGTTTGTTTCTGTATAACTTCCCTAGTTCAATCCGTGCCCAGATATTACCCGGATTCACATCCAGAGCTTTCTTAAACTTTTCTATTGCCATATCCCAGGCTTCATTTTTAATGCATAGGTACCCTTCTTTAAGATATGCCTGCTCTTCTTCGAACAAAACGTTTTCTTTATTCATTTTCTAAAATCCATTGTGACTCTATGGGGCAGTAATCCTTTATACAATGTAAAGGTTCTTTATATAACATAAAATCCTTATCTAAAATATTTCCGACCGATCCGTCGGAATACTGACTGCACCTGTCAACCCTTCCATCTGTTCTAATAACTGCATAATGCTGACCTGCCCTGCAAAGCCTCCCTTTCGGAGAAATTCTCTGCAGTTGATACAACAATTTCTCCCCCTTATAAGGGCTTACCTCTTCAACAATTTTTTTCTCAGCCTCTGAATTAAGGACAAATCCATTTCCCCGCAGGGGTAGTGGTATAAGGCTTATGCCTTCCTTTTTGAATTTTCTACTTCTCTCCGGCATTTCTTCTATCTGGCCCGGATATGCCACATAATATATCTGAAAATTAGGCAGGTATTCCTTAATTCTAACAGCCCTCTCAAAAAACTCTTCAAATTTAGCAAAGGCGGGATGAAACGTCGGGGCAATCCGTAATACATTATTGGAAATCTCGGGTATCAGCTTATCCGTATCCCATGATAAATTTGTGCAAATCTCCAGCGTATGCTCGTCAGATAACATCCTTGCTAATTCAAAAAAATCCGGATATGTGCTTGGCTCACCACCTGATACAAATATATGAGCACTGCCATATTTTTTATACAGGTCGTGCCAGATATGCCGCCATTCCTGCGGAGATAGTAAAATATCCTTTCCGGATTTCTGCTCCCAGACGCCGCAATAAGGACAACGGTAGTTGCATGTATAGCATAGATCCCACCCAAAAGTTATTTTTCCATTATTCATCGTTCAACCAATAAAAAAGCCCATTCGTTACAGGGACAATATCGCGAGGTACACAAGATGGCCTTATCCAACAATTTAAACTCAGGGTCAAAGATGTTACCCAAAGGGCTATCCTCTCTTTCCCAGCTTCCGCCACCGCATCTTAACGCCTTGCCATCCGGATGAATAGTCGCATAAGTACAACCGGCATTACATTTTTTTCCATATGTTATTACTGGTTTAAGTTGAAAGTCTTCTCCGGAACGTATTCCCAAATTCGGACTTATTATCTCTTTTTCCCTTTCCGTGTAAGATTCGGGATAACGCTTACCGTTATATTCTCCCCAAAAAGTAAGAACTGAGAGACGAAAATCCTTATCTGCAAATTTAGCCATATAATCTAACAGGTCTTCTATCTGAGGCGGCCAGGCAAGATACGTTATTCCAATGGAAAAATTATTATCCCGCAATAAAACAGCTTTTTTTATAAATTCTTTAAAATCAGCGAACAGCGGGTGAAAAGTTGCATTAAACCTTAATTTATCCCTGTTCTCTTTTAATCCATAGACCAACCCGCCCATATCTGCCGAAAGATTAGTATTAATTGTTATAGCATGATACGAGGTAAGCGCTGATAAAAATTCGATAAAACCGGGATATATCATAGGTTCGCCTCCTGATATATCAATACGTGCGGGGCCGTATAAATCATATATTCTCTTCCAGACAGAAATAAGTTTATCAATCCCGGGATAGTGATTATGTTTTGAAATTTCGCCCCACCGTCCGTGCCACCAGCAATAAGGACAGCGATAGTTACACTTCCAGTGGATATCCCATGAAAAACCTATTGTACCGTTTTTTTCGCTATTCATCACTTTAAGATTTAAGCTCTATGAATCCTATATAATCCATCTGAATTCACAAGGGCAAATTTCCTGTGTGCAAGAGTACGGCTTGTCATATAATTTAAATTTACTATCAAAGAGATTGCCAATCTTACCATTATCAGAATTCATTGCATAACGGGCACATCTGTAAACGGTACCATCATTATCTACGCGAGCATAGGATTGCCCCGCCTTGCATAATCTATCCTTGCTTCGGACCTGGATTAAATGTTTTTTGACTCTTTCCTTATGCTCCGTGCTTAAATCCATAGTCGAATCATAAACAATTTTCATTTCTTCCTCAGTATGCGCAGAAGGATACTCGTTCCCATTATAGCTACCTCTGAATGGCAGGGGGATAAAATACAAACCGTTTTCCAGAAATCTCTTTTTGAAATATTTCATTTTTTCTAGCTGTGGAGGATAAGTAACATACTGGATACAAATATTGCTTACTCCGTTTTTCTTCAAAAATAATGCTTTCTCCAAGAAGACATCAAAATCTGCAAAGAGAGGATGAAAACTTAATCCCAATGAAACATTGGTTATGTCTACATTATTAATAAAATCAATTAAAATTTTTTTGCTGCAGGATAAATTTGTATCAAAACCAACTGAAATACGCTTTGATAAAACCTTAAGTAATTCCAAAAAGCAGGGGTAACAAAACGGTTCTCCCCCCGTAATAAGCAAGCGTACATTTTTATAACTTTTGGCGATTTTTCCCCATGCCTCTGTCCATTTTTCCAGCGGAAAGTATTTATTCCTTTCATCAACGGTTTCCCACATACCGTCAAAAAAACAATACGGGCAGCGATAATTACATTTATAATGAACCAACCACTCAAATTCAATATTTTGAATCATTCGGCTTCCTTATCCAATAACCTTGAAATCTATTCGGTTTTTCTGGGCGTTGCCCAATGTGACAACCATTCTTCTTCTTTACCTTCAATCATAGCCGTCCAGCAAGAACACTCCGGGTATTCGCAAAGCCTTGGTTCGTCATAGAGAGAGAATGTCCTATCAATAATATTTCCCAATACCCCTCTCTTGTCAATATAACAACATCTATACGCATCGCCGTTTGGATGAATTTTAGTATACATCTGCCCCATCCTGCATATTGCACCGGTCCTGCAAAGTTTTTTCTCTCCGCCATAAGATTCCAGCATGCGCGGAGCTGTTCTTGGATCACAATCTCTAATCAGTTCTTTTTCGGCCTCGGTATACCCTTTAGGATATTGCCTGGAATTATATTCTCCCCGAAAGGGCATAACGTCAAAGGAGATATGGTGACATTCAAAAACCTTCTTACACTCTTTCATTTCCTTTAATTGTTCCGGATAGGCAACATAATTAACGCCTATATCAAAACCTTTCTGTTTTAGTAGTAAAACCTTGCTTAAATACGCATCCAATGAAACAAATTTCGGATGAAATGCGGTTGCAAACTTTACATTACCGGGTTTTATCTTTGCCGTAAATTCAGAAATATCGAATGATAAATTAGTATCAAATTCAACGCTAAAACGCTTTATCAAATGGGCTACTATATCAATAAACGCCGGATACGTAAAAGGTTCTCCTCCGGAAATGTGTATATGCCCCTCGCCATATCTTTTAAAAATATCATCCCAGATATCCTGCCATTGATGCAATTCAAGATAACGATTTTCCTTAGATATCTCATCCCATCTTTTACTGAAAAAACAGTAGGTGCAACGGTAATTACACGCATATTGAATATCCCATGTAAAAAATATTCTCCCTGGCTGAACAAGCTTACAATCAACATTATCCAATTTTTTATCAGCCTTGGGTGCATCCTTTTTAACCGCACTATTAACTACCGCAACATCACGGGAATCAAGTTTTAATGTTTCATTTCTATTTATAAAATCTCTCATATATTCTGTCCTGTAGATAGGATGTTCAGAGGCTTCCCAAAGAGACAGCCACTTATCTTCCTCATCGCCCACAAGCATACTTTTAAAGCAAGGACATTTATCTGCCTCACAGGGTTTTGGCTCATCGAATAATCTAAAATTCAGATCAGTTATATCTCCCAAAATCCCTATGACTGCGCTATCTTTTCCTACGGCACAGCACCGCGAAACTTTTCCATCGGGATGAATCTTTGCATACATCTGCCCCATCCTGCAGAGATTTCCCCGCTTTTCTCTATTTTCGTCCTCCTTTTTTACATGCCATTCATACCACCTGCTGTTTAGTTCGTTTAGGTGGGTATTAATAGAGTCTCCCGAGAGACCCTCCATCAGACACTTTTCCTTAGTCGTATAATCACGCGGAAGAAACCTATTCTGAAATTCACCCTGATAAGGTATTACCTTAAACATAATCCCCTTCCCCTCTGCGATTGACTTATATTTTTTAATTTTCTCAAGGTGGGGCGGATATGCAACATAAGCAATCGTAGACGGGTAACCATTCTTATGCAAAAAGATGACTTTTTCTAAAAAGGGGTCTATTTCATTAAATTCTGGATGAAAGCTTGCAGAAATAGATATACCTCCCGGCTTCACCTTTGTTGCAAAGTTTGTAATATCAAAACTTAAATTTGTAGTAATATCAACAGTATGTCTTTCCAAAAGAATTGCTACCAGATCAAAGAAATTCGGATATATAGTAGGTTCTCCGCCTGAAAACCTTACGTGAGAACACCAATATTTTTTAAATACTTCATCCCAAATCTTTCTCCATGAGTCAACAGTTACGCTTTCAAAAAAAGTATGCTTTTCCTCCTTGCCCTTTTTCCACCAAGGGCAATAAGAACACTGATAATTACACTTATAACTCAATTCCCAATTCCAGTGTACACGATAAGGAGGACTTGAACGTGGGTATTTGGGAGCTTCAATAATAAAATTTTGGGAAGCATCTTTCGATTTGCTTGCTTTGACATCTACAACCGTTATTTTTTCTTCTTCGGCTACTCCTTGCGCACCTTCAATTATGATCGGACTTTCATAATGCGTCGTGTTTTCAATAATATTGTCATACTCATCGCATGGACAATAATCGGAACTACATAGTACCGGCTGGGTAAAAAGTTTGAAATTTTCATCCAAAATATTACCTATTGATTTCTCGCCCAAAGGACCGCATCTAACAACGTTGCCATCCGCCTGAACGCTTGCATACCTGTAGCCAGCATTGCATAATTTACCTCTGGGGCTTTTTGCATTCAAATGATATTTAACCCTGTCGGCATCCCCCATAAAAGGCCTCATCATTTCCCTTTCTTCTTCCGTATAAGATTCCGGATATTTTTTACCGTTATATTCACCCCAAAATGCCGCCAGGGCAAAACCTATCCCTTCTTTTTTAAACCTTTCACTTAAATACCCGATCTTGTACATCTGCGGCGGGTAGGCAAGATAACAAACCCCTCCCTTAAAATCCGCTTTCTTTAAAATTAAGGCCTTTCTTATAACCGTCTCCAGATCTATAAAAAGAATATGAAAGTTCAAATCCAAATCCACCCTTTCCGGATTAATCTCTTTTGCAAAATAGTCAATATCTCCGGATAAATTAGTGGTTATCTTCACCAAATGTATAGAGGAAAGTTTTTTGACTAATTCAATAAAATTCGGATATATAAAAGGTTCTCCTCCGACTATCTCTATTTTTACTTCTCCATATTTGTCATAAATTCTCTTCCAATGCACCATCCACTCGTCAGGGGAAAGATAGACATTGCGCCTGCCCATATTTGCCCAGTCTTTATAAAACCAGCAATAGGGACATCTGAAATTACATTTATAGTGTATATCCCAGCTAAAATGAATTATATTATGTCTCATGTATCTATGCTCCGCATTAAATCTCCCTCTTCAAAAATTTTATCTTCATCACAGGGACATATCTCTAAATTACAAGGTCTGTCTTCCGGTAAAAGCTCAAAGTTACCATCAAAAAAATTTCCAATTATACCATTATAAAACAGCTGTCCGCAGCGCGCTACAGCCCCATCGGGAAGCAATTCAGCGGTTTTCCTCCCAGCTTGACAAATTTTTCCCTTCTTTCTAATCTTATTGAACCAGTCTGGATCTATGGCCATAATCTCTATTTCTTCTTCTGAATAACTCCAGGGATAGGCATTGCCCTTATATATGCCCCTGAAAGGTATCACCTTAAGCCTCTCTTTTATTTTATCAAATTCCTGCATATAAAATTCGATATTGCGTATATATGGGGGATAGGCCAAAAGATTCGTACATCCTTTAAAGCCGTTGTCCCTCAAAAACCTGGCTTTTTCCAAAAAACTATTCAGAGTATCAAAATCGGGATGAAAGCTAACAGTGATCGAAACTTTTTCTGAATTAACTAACCTTACAAATTTCTTCAAATCACCTGAGGCATTCGTTGTAATATTAACCGGATAATGCATGCCGGATAAATCTCTCACTATCTCTATGAAATTAGGATACGTAAAAGGCTCTCCCCCCGTTATCAAAATAGCAAAACGTCCATATCTTCTATAAAGCCTCTTCCAGTGATTATTCCACTCATTCAAAGAAGCGTACTTATTGCGCTCTTTCAGTATATCCCATCCGCATCCTTCATAATAAAAACAATACGGGCATCTATAATTACAATGATAATGGGTAAGCCATGTAAAGCGACTATTTATAACATTTTTTATCATTTATTGGCATTTTAGCTGTCTATAGTCAATATTTTTTCCAGACGTTCTTTTTCCCCTCTGCGTATAACGTGCGACTCAAAGTCGTTTATACTGCTGGGATTTGCCCTAAAACAATGATTAAAGCAGGAATTGCATTGCTCAAGCAATGACCTCCTTAAATTCTGATAATAGCGACCATTCCATATTTCCATAAAATTCCTATTATCCGACAAAATTTCATTACAATCCTCTGAAGCATCGCACGGCAGTACATGCCCTTGCATATCAAACATTATCTGGCTCCATGCTTCACGGCATGGGCCTAAGCTGGGATATACCTGCTGCTCAAACTTAGGAGGAAGGGTTATCCTTATCTTCAAATGATTCGCCAGGCTAGCCGCCTCTTCAAGTTTACTATTTGTAATTTCCTGTTTGAAAAAACAAGAAAGAAATTTTTGCTCATAATTATATATATAATTGTAATAGCATATAACCCTATCAACGCCCATGCTGGCCGCAAGGCGGACAAAGTTTGATAAATTTTCAACATTGAGCGCCGTTGCTACAAATATCAGGTTAATCTTTAGATTTTCTTTTCCGTTGCGCAATTTAAGCAGGTAGTTGATCTGTCCTAAAATTTTATGGAAATTCTCTGTGTGCGTAAGCCTTTTGTGTAAAGCAGCATTGCTCGCATGTAAAGAAATATGGATAGTATACCTGCTCCTGCTATTAACAATTTTTTCACATATTCGTGGAATTAATGAGGAGCCGTTGGTGGAAAAACATTTTTCGACATCCGGAAAATTGGTATCAAAGAAATCCAATATATCCCCTGCGCCGGCAAGTTGTAAAAATTCACCCGAGCCTGTTAAGAAAAGTGTTTCGGACTTGGCGATAAACGGATAAAGATTTTTTTCAAAACGTTTACGGTGCTTATCCAGACTGAACATTTCATATTCAGCTTCCCGGGAGCAAAAAACACAATTAGAATTACATGGCCCGGCAACTTGAATAAATATCGACTTAGGAGAAGATTCTAAAATTATCTTACCCTCGCTATACTCTTTATCATTTAATAAAGAATTATTGCCATTCCCGTTCGCGGGAATAATAGCCATATTATTGTTTTGATTTTCAAATATAACCTTCGCAGGCTCTTCTTCTCCAAACAGTTTATCTTCATCGCATGGACAAAATTCCGCATCACAAGGTAATTTTTCATCTAACAGGCTGAAGTTACGGTCAAAAAAATTACCTATAATCATTTTCTCGCCTATTTGTCCACATCGTGATACTTTGCCATCCGGGAAAACCAACGCTGAATCAAATCCTGAAGGGCAAACCGAACCTTTTTTCCTTGTTTTATTAAACCAATTATTGTCAACCCCTATTGCGCGTTTTTCTTCATCGGTATATGCAAAAGGATACTCTTTACCTTTATACATGCCGCAGAAAGGAATAATCTTTAGGCCTTCGCCTATTGAGCTGAACCGTTCGATATAATGCTCAATATCCTTTATGACGGGAGGATAGGCAACAAAATTTATACAGCCTTTGAATCTATTTTTTCTTATTAACCTTACTTTATCCAGAAACAAATCTATCTTATCGAAGTAGGGCTGAAAACTTACTGAGAGCGAAACTCTTTCCGGGTCAATCTTATTAAGAAACGCGGTTAGGTTACCAGAGGCATTGGTTGATATGTTTATAGGATAATGTTTTTGGAAAAGCTTCTCAATTAATTCAATAAAATTCGGATAAATAAACGGTTCTCCACCTGTGATAAGAATATAACATCTCCCATAACGCTCATAAATTCTATTCCAATAAATCATCCATTCGCTTACAGAAAGGTAGATATTTCTATTTTTATATTCATCCCATTTCCCCTCAAAAAAACAGTAGGGGCAGGAATAGTTGCAGTCATAATGTATATTCCAGGTAAAACGCCTTTGGATATCCTCTTTTTTTGATACCCTGTGCGTTGGATATGACTCACCGCGGGATATCTCATCCGGATCTTTAACCTTTTTTTTAAGTTCAAAGTCTACAAGAGAACCATTGGATTTTAGCTTATCCGAGCAATATTTGATCTTATTAGAGATAGTCTCATTCTCTTTATCAATTTCGCAATATCTTAAAAAACAATCCAATGCCTTTTTAAAATCTCCGCTATATTCGTAATAGTGGCCAAGATTAAACCAACGGTCGAGTTCTACGGAAGTTTGCACGCCACAACCGACTTCAATCCCCAGAGAAGACGCCAAGCTGCAGAATTCTTCGCATCTCCTAAGCCTTTCCGGGTATGTACTGCTGCCATCTTTACTAGTCCAGTATAAGTGGTTAGGGGCATCCGGATTAATATTAAACTCATCTAAATGGCCAGCTAAATAACTAAATTCTTCGATGGCACAAAAAGTTCTAGAAGGATAAACCCTGTCTAGATAAGCAGAGTTTCTTTTTATAAAATTCAGGGTCATTTGGAAGTCTTCTTCGGTCTCCCCCGGAAAACCAAACATAAAATTGCAGGTTACTATAATTTTAGCCTCATGCAACTCTTTGACTATCCGATCAGCATCCGATATTTTGAAATTTTTTTTCATTAATCGTAATACGTTCGGAGAGCCTGACTCTATACCGAATAAGACATGCTCGCAACCGGCTTCTTTCATTTTTTCTATTATATCAAAGGTCATATCCTGCCTTATGATCATATTAGCCGTCCATGCTATATTAAGCTTTGCCTTTATCAAGCATTCGCAGAATTCTACAAGCGACTTCATGCTTCCATTAAAAAGCAAATCTACAAAATCGATATGGCTAAAATGAGAATTTATCTTTCTCTGTTGATTTATGTGGAATTGTATCTCTTCAAAAATTCGCTTTCCGCTCATCGCCCTGTATCCCTTCCAGAATGAACGGGAGCTGCAGAAGGCACAATTCAATATGCACCCCCTGCTGGCCATAAAAGGGACATGACGCGAGTCATCATAATCTCCTAGCGGCAAACCGCTGAAATCCAAAAATGGAAGGTTGTCTAAATCCGGCATTAATTCTCTAGGCTCATTAACTATAGTTCTATCTCCATTTTTAAAGACAATGCCCTTGCAAGACGAGATATCCTTTTTGTTTTCAAGATATTGGAGCAATTCGCAGAACATAACTTCGCCTTCACCTTTTACGGTGATATCTATGCTTGGCTCATCCAATACTGATACAGCGAATTTTTCGTCAAAAAAGAGGGGGCCTCCGAAAATAATGATAATTTTATCGTTACTTTGTTTAATCCTTTTTGAAATTTCAATGCTGGCCAGACGCGAAGAAGCATTTAGTGAGAACCCCACAACCTGAACTCCGCTATCTATTATATCTTTGATATACCCGTCTATGATTTTGCTGTTATCTTCGAAAAATTTCCTAACGCATTCTGGGTCATACCAGAATTGACTTTGCTCCCAGGCCCACATATCTTTATAATTCTCAGTTCGTCTCAAATACAGTTTAATGTTCATATCCAATACAAAAAGCTCATGCCCCTCACTCTTTAAACAAGCGGAAAGCTGAGCTATGGATAGGGGAGGATCATATGTACCCCATGCCGGGGCTTGAATAAGGGTAACTTTCATTATAGATACTGGTTTTAAATTTCCATTAAATCGTCGGATATTGTAACGTTGATGCGGTATCCAGATTAATCATGCCTAACTGTCTACAGTTAATACAGATATTACCAGTTTTATTATTATAAATTCTCTTATTTGCTATATATTTCCTTGCAGTATGGTATTTTTCATTATTCCAAATATCCTTAAACGGCTGCTCTAATATGTTTCCAAAGTCATCTTTCTCGTCCTCAACGGAACAGCAGGCTGAAATAGAGCCGTTTGAATTAACGGTTAACGCCTCCCAGGGCCAATTACAAAAAATTTCCTTGGATGGCTTAAAATATTCTGATGTAAATTCGTTTTCTATCACTGTCTTTTTGTAATTACTATACTCTTCATTTAAAGGGATCCACTCTTTATTTCCTATAAAAGCCTTCGTGATACCTACTGCATCCACGCCAATAGCCTTGCCCAATTCTTTAACGTTTTCTATCTCATGCTCATTATGCCTAAATACCAAAAATTGCCACGTTATATGGGGGTTTTTCTTGCCAAGCTTTCTTTTTTTATCAATTAACATCTTTAGATTGTTAATAGCCTTACTGAAATCCCCTCCAACTCTATATTTAGAATACGTTTCTGGACTTGCTCCGTCAATCGAAACTATAAGCCTATCCAGCCCCGAAAGAACCAATCTTTCGGCATCTTCCTCACAAAACTCGTTTAAATTCGTATCAATCTTTGTATCCGCATTAAATTTCTTTGCATAAGTAATCATATCAAACAATTCTTTATTCAAAAAAGGTTCTCCCCAATTACAAAAATCTATATGAATAAGATAGCGCCCCAATTCATCCATTATCTTTTTGAAATCCTTAAAGGATAAAACCCTTTGTGGGCGCGAATTCCTTTGTTGGCCGGTTGGACAAAAGGGGCATCTTAGATTACATATATTGGCAGGGTCTACGGTTAGCCAGTACGGGTAACCAAATACAGAACTGTTCCTTTTGTCAAGTTGGACGTTTATTATCATATAATTAAGCAGCTTTTCCCAAAACCTTCTTTTAGACAGATTATCAATCATAAATTTCTGTAACTCGCCAAACTCATAATCAAATTTCGTACATAAGGATTCATAAATATTTTCTGCTTCAGGGACGGATATTTTGTTTGAATACTCTAATTCTTTTACTGAGTTAATGGTTTTCTCTAGCGCCCCTATATTAAGGGGCAGAAATTCGGTTGACAGGCAGGCCTTATGATAATCTTTTTTATAATTATAATAATCGTTCAGTAATACCCATTTGTCCGGTTTGTGCCTTAAAACTCCCGATGCCTCGGGAAGGCCTAAAGACAGGGCAAGGTAGCAAAACTCTTCATACCGCCTGAATCTCTCCGGATAGGTATTGACATTGTTGGCCTCCCAAAACAAAGAATTATCTATATGTTTTATCTCGAACTCGCTGGAATTGCAGTAGAGATACGTTCCCTTGTCAATAACACAAAAAGACTGGCTAGCTAACACAGAATCCATATTTTCTCTATTTCTTGTTAAAAACTTTAATGTTTCCTGAAAATCATCTTCAGTTTCAGATGGTATACCAAACATAAAATTTGCCTGTATCTCTATTCCCGCTTCACGCGTGTCCTTTAATACCCTCTCGGCATCGCTTATCTTAAAACGCTTGTTCATGCTGTTTATAACTCTCTGTGAACCGCTCTCTATGCCGTAACCAAGCCAGGTACAGCCGGCTCGTTTCATTTTTCCCAATAACTCTTTTGTCATCTCCGGACGTATTACAGCCTGACCTGCCCATTTTATTTTTATATTGTTCTCTATTATTAAATCACAGAACCTGGATATTGCCTTTATATCCCCGTTTAAAAGCGACCCTATAAAATAGAAATAATAAACTTTTGGGAAATTAGTAACCTGATGCAGGATTTCTGCGAACATTCGCTCTCCGCTCATCGAGCGGAATTTCTTCCAATATTGCCACTCACTGCAAAAATGACATCTCATAAAACAGCCTCTGCTATCAAAAATCTCAAGGCGATGAGGCTCTCTATAAAGGCCTGCTTCAATATCTTCTTTAAAGTCGGAATAATCCGGGAATGGCAAGGCATCCAGATATCTCACAACCTCTCTCTCTCCGCAATCGATAATATCTCCGTTTTTACGCACGAGAAGCCCTTTGCAGGAATCCAGTTCTTTCTTAGAGTCTAATATTTTCACTATCTCAAGTATCGTAAAATCTCCCTCGCCCAATGCTACAGCATCTATAAATTCATTTCTTGCTATATCAAAACCTCTTAATTCTCTCGAGCAGTATGGCCCCCCAAAGATTATAATCCTGTTTTTATCGAGTTCTTTTATTCTCCTGGCAACCTCTAGGCTGATTAGAAAGGAGCTAAAATGAACGGTAAAACCTATAATCTTTGCATCTGTCTCTAAAATTTTGTTTATTTGTCCAGAAATAATTTCTTCATTTACCTTAACAAAGTCTGATATTGATTCCGTATCTGTCCAAAAAGAATAGAAATCCTTATCATCCCACATCTTCCTGTATTCCATAGGACTTAAATGATATAGCTTGTTGTTTATATCAAAACAAAAAGCAGTATGGCCATCGCTCCTAAGCAAAGCGGAAAGCAGGGCCATGGCGTAGGGGGGGCAATCCCTTCCCCATGCGGGACACTGGACAAAAGCAACTTTCATTTTCGCCGTTATTAGTAGTTATTTATTTAAATAATTAGGTAGGCTTATTATCTTTCTAATATATGGCCGCTACCGTAATACTTCAGATCTTCCAAAGAAATTCCATAGCGCTTCAGAGAAATCATATTAACGTGTGAGCGTATATTGTTTACATTTCCTGCATTTAGCTTATAGCAGTTCTTACAGGTACCGTTTGAATCTTTATCAAGTTGCGAACGCCGTAAATATTGATACGCGGGTCCGTTCCAAATTTCTTCAAAATCTTTTTGATTTAAATACCCTATATGCCCTTCCGCAAAACAACACGGCAAAACAGAGCCCTGAGTCTCAACATAGAAATATTTCCACGGATCCGAACAAATATTTTTTCCGTTCCCTTTAGACTTCCCGTTAAACTTCGGGGGAATCTGCAATCGTAGCTTATGCTTCTTTGCAATATCTTCTGCCTCCATAATCATCTCATTAACTCTAGTTTGTTTATAAAAACATGAGAGCTCAAAATGATTGGGTTTATATATAGTCATATAGTTACAGATTACTTCATCAACGCCTAGTTTTACCGCAAATCTTACAAAATTCGGCAAATCATTGATATTTATCGAATTCATAACGAAAATCAAGCTTATCCCGGGCATAGTATTATCCGGCCTTATAGATACTAAATTTTCTATATTCTTGACAACCTTATCAAATACATCCATGCCAGTTAATAATTTATGCAAACTTCCGTTTGAGGCATGCAATGAGAATTGTATATTATATCTGCTTTTTGATAACCTCTCTGAAACAACGACGTTTAAGGGGATGCCGTTCGTAGTAACAATTTTGTTAACATACGACAATGATTTGTTCAAATAATCCAAAAAAATCAGAATATCCGGCATTAAAAGCAACTCGCCATAGCCGCATAAATTCAAAGCCCTAGCATAAGGCAAAACTTTACCCAGCTTCTTTTCAAAAAACTTTTGATAGATATTTAGATCAAAATGAGGGTAATTCCCATCAAGGCAGAATATGCACTTAGCATTGCATTCATAATGGGCTCCGATACCTATTATCTGAGGTCCTGAGTTTAAGATAATCTTTTTTTGGATAAATTCTGTCTCATTGGCATCTATATTGGCCTGCTGTATCTTGTTATTATCCAAACTATCTTTTGTGTCTTTACTAATAAGAATGGTGGGCCATTCTTCCTTTTTAAATATCTCATCTATCACGGGAAAGACTATGCAGACAAGCCAGCAATGGCATTTCGCTTCTTTAATAGCATCTCTTGTAAACCTTGCCTCTTTTGACATCCAAAGCTGATCAAAATTCTTTTTGCGTATATTTCCTATTGTTTTTTCCTTTAAAATAGGGCAAAAAGAAAGGTTCCCGAAGGGATCAAGCATTGCAAACCTAGAGCCGGCGATACACTTTTTAAAATATCTCCTTTGATTTTTTTGATATTGAATTATATTTGACCAGAAATACAGCTTTGAAAAAAGACCATCACCGCAATATCCCTCTTTAGCATTATGCAGTATCTTTTCGATATCCTGTTCTTTTGTAATCTCGCCTAAAATAGCATACACACCTTTTTCAGCCTTTTTAAAATGGTTCTTTCCCCATATAATCTTCTTTCTTGCCTTTTTAGGAATAGCAAACTGTGCAAAAAAGTTTATACCATTGCCATCGGCAAATTTCTTTGCCTGAATCATTTGTCCTGCATTATACGGGGTAAGGGTAAAAGTTAACGAAAGATCAACTCTTGGCAATTCTTCTTTGCATCTGGCAATAGTCTCCTTTAAAGAAGAAAATGCCTTTTTTCTCCCTCTGATTCTATCGTGAGTTTTTTCTATGCCATCCAGCGAACTGCCCAGAGATATTGACTTAGGATTGCATTTTTCTATAATTTGTTTTGTCTTTTTTATAATCTCTCCGGTATTTAAACCATTTGTCAATATGCCTATGGAAGCTTGCGGCAAATGTTTAACTATAACATTGCATATATCGACAATATCTTTTCTTAAGAACGGTTCTCCTCCGGATAATACAACATTATTAACTCTTTTTAGGTAAGAAGAGTTTTCTAATAGATTTTCGATCTCTTCAACGGTAAGCTCTTTGGTTAAATCAGCTGTTCTTTTCTCATAATCCCATATATCGCACATAATACATCTACTATTACAATTATAGGTCAGCTCAATATGAAGTTCTTCAGGGCCTTCTTCAGGGCCCTGCAACTCAACTATCTTCAGCCGTTCATCTACAATTTTATTAACCTCTTCAGAGATTTTACCTAAGGACAGATTTCTCACGGTATAATGCCTTGATGGATTTGATATAATATTCAAATATAGCTCGTCTAATTTATTCGCTATATCTTTCCAGTCATATTTGTACTCTATCAACCTTCGTGCATTTTGTGCAAGCCTAAGGGATAGTTCATCATCATTTATAACATTTATTACCTTATCGGCAAATTCTTTGGGGTTATTAGCGATTAATATTTCCCTGTCAACTTTGGCGTCAATGCCCATTGCTCCATTTTGGGTAGCGACAACGGGCACCCCGCAGGCCATAGCTTCTAAAACCTTACCTTTTATCCCAGCGCTTTTTCGAATCGGGCTGACAAAAACTCTGGCATCTCTTAGGTAAGGGCGAACGTCGTCAACTGTTCCTATAATCCTGATTCCCTCGTTCCCGGATAAGGATTTAACTGCTTCGGTTGGTTCGGAACCGACAATTAAGAATTCGGCATCTTGGACTTTTTGCCTTATAAGCGGAAATATTTCTTTAACAAAGTAAATAACCGCATCTTCATTTGGGTAATGCTTATAATGCCCTATAAAAATTATCTTTTTTGATCCCCCTTTGGTATGGTTGAAAGAGAAGAAATCCACATCCACAGCGGTCTGTATCAGTTTGAAGTTAATATCCGGATATAGACTTGTTAATAATCCGCGGTCTTGTCTGGACAGGACGATAACATTATGCAACTTCGTATACGCGTTTTTGTGAAAAGCAATTCGTTTTAAATATTCAAACAGATTACCCGATAGATCATAATTGTCATATTTATAATAGGATTTATCAAAAGATAAAATACTAATGTCATGTTCGGTATAAACAACAGGCGCAACCCCAATAGAATCTAGTAGATACAGCAATTCGTTCGACTCTATCTGGATAATATCAAGAGGCAAGGCTTCCTGAATCTCTTTAAACCTCTCTATCAAATCTCTGCTATATGCATATTTATAGGTAGTTGGAAACAACGCATCCGGCAAGCTGGGTCTATATTTATAAACCGTAAATACCTCTTTAAAGACTTCTTTTAATTTCGGTATATAATCAAATTCCATCCTGTTATGTGCCAGTGTTAATAAATAGATATTATATTTATGCTTAAGGAGTTTTGCTAAATTATAAATTCTGATACTCCCTCCCCGGTTAAGGGGATAAGGCATAAACAAGCTTACAATTAGTATGTTTTTTTTGTCGCTACCTTCGGAATGTCTAAATCCATTTTTTCTAAAATTTTCGTAATAATTCATGCAATGATTAAATACCGTTTTATCATCGCGTACAATATATCTTCTCTCGTTAAACCTATGTGATAGGATAACTGGCAGCAGATTTAACGCCCAGAGAAATCCCTTCAGGAAAGAAAAACCACTTTTTTGTAAATTTTCAGGCAACAGATTAAAATGTCTTTTCAATAAGTCCCAATCAGTTATGTTTTTCCAAGTAAACGATATTTCGTTCTTTATCTCCTTGTGCCTTTCGTATGTTAAAGTGGCTTTGCCTTTGTGATACATAATACTATTCGGCTCATATATAACTTTAAGACCTCTCTTCCATGCCCTGTAAGAGATATCTATATCTTCCCAGCAATTTGGCTTATAGATTTCATCAAAACCTCCAAGCCATATAAAATCTTTCTTTCTGAAAACCATAGCGCCACCTATGGCAAACATTGTAGGAGAAGATATATATATCTTTTCGCCTTCCGGCGTATCCGCTTCATTCCATAAACTTATATAGCCATTTTTAAAATAGCCTATATGCATTCCCCAAAGAAAAGTTTTCCTATCCCAGCCATATAGCTTGGGTGTTACGGCAAATACATTTTCATCTTTAAAATAGTTTTTTACGGGTCCCAGAAAGCCATCCGTTACAATGATATCGTTATTGATTAACACGATAAGCTCATTTTGCGCTTCTTTAATTCCTCTATTGCAGGTAAAACCAAAACCCATATTTCGTTTGTTCCGGATTATCCTAACATGAGGAAAATTTTCTTTGACATACTCGAATGTCCCATCGGTGCTTCCATCATCTACAACTAAAACCTCATCTTCTCCTTCTCTGAATTCTTTTATAGCCATGATTGAATTCAGGCATTCTTTCAGTAAGCTTAACCCCTGCCAACTGGGAATAACGACACTTACTTTTAAATTATCAAATTGCACAACCTCCCTGTTTGAAACCTTATTTTTCAAAAATGGCCTTAAAACCCTCCAAAGAAAACCTTCAAGTATAAATACAATGCCTATAAAAAAAAATATCAAAGTGAAGCTTATAATTGCCAAAAACAAAATACATTTAGAAATTACTTTTTTTATCATCTTCGCCTTAATTTTAAGCTGCCACAAAACTGTCCATAAGGGCCTTAATAAATATTTAAAACCTTCGGAATTATATATCCCGCCAAGTTCTTTGATTTTGCTATCAAGTTCGCATTTAACATTACTTAATTCTTCCAATTTCTCCTTGATAAAAATGTTTTTAGCTGTAAGATTATTATTTAGATTTATAATTTCTTCCTTATGTGCTTCAAGTTGCCGGTCCTTTTCTATTAGATGGGCATCCTTTAATAAAACTTCATCAATTCTTTGTTTAAGCTGGTTGGATAAATTTATGATCTCTTTCTTATGTGTTTCAAGTTGCCGGTCCTTTTGGGCGATTTGAGAGTCTTTTGCCTTAATATCGTCAATGCTCTCCTTTAGCTGCTCGAAAAGGCTGGTGAGCTCCTCTCTCAAATAGCCTGCCTCCTGGTCTCTCTCTATAAGCTGGCCGTCCTTTATCAAAAGTTCGTCTGTTTTTTCCTCAAGCTGGTTGGATAAATTTATGA
>JAGVOB010000170.1 GCA_020052955.1 Candidatus Omnitrophota bacterium
GAAAATCTAATAAACAATCGCCCAAAAAAGTGTCTTAATTACCATACGCCGAATGAAGTTTTGGGCTCAAGTGTTGCACTTCACTGTTGAATGTGGCAATGTAAAATGCAAAATTTTTAAGACATTTTGAACTTTGATATGTCATTTTGATATTTAAACTTTGATTTTTGGATTAAACGTTTAAAAAATATGATAAAAGAAGCAATTCAAAAACTCATAGACAGAATAGATTTATCTGCTGAAGAGACCGAGGCCTGCTTTAACGAGATAATGGAGGGTAATTTAGCCCCTTCGCAGATAGCTGCCTTTTTAACGGCTCTCAAGATGAAGGGTGAAACGATAGAAGAGATTACAAACGCGGCAAAGGTGATGAGGGCTAAATCTATCAAGATAGATGTGAGGGAAAGGCCTGATGAGCTTGTCATTGATACCTGCGGCACAGGCGGTAGCCTTATCCCGACATTTAATATCTCAACAGCAGTGGCATTTGTAGTTGCCGGATGCGGCATAAAGGTTGCAAAGCACGGAAACCGTTCTGCCTCAGGCAGGTGTGGAAGCGCGGATGTCCTGGAGGCGCTCGGAGTTAATATAAATCTTCCGCCTGAAAAGGTTACAGAGTGTATTAAGGAATTAGGAATAGGTTTTTTGTTTGCGCCTTTGTATCATCCTGCGATGAAATTTGCTGCGCCGGTAAGAAAAGAACTCGGCATCAGAACCATATTTAATATCCTCGGGCCGATTTCAAACCCCGCTAATGCCTCTGCGCAACTGGTAGGGGTTTCCAGGCCGGAGCTTACCGAAATAATATCAGGCGTTCTGAAGAATCTCGGCACAAAAAGCGCTTTAGTTGCCCATGGCCTTGACGGAAAGGATGAGATTTCAATTACTGGGGAAACCAAGCTCACCGAATTAAAGGATGGTAAAATAAGAACCTTCCTTACCACGCCGGAAGAACACGGCTTTAAAAGACAAACAATAGAATCCTTAAAATGCAAGGGCGTAAAAGAAAACGCCGAAGCGCTGTCGAAGACCCTAAAGGGCGAAAAGGGCCCTTACAGGGATGCAGTCTTGCTTAACTCGGCATATGCGCTGTATATCTCCGGAGTTAAAAGCGATATACATTCTTGCTTAAAAGAAGCAGAGGATTCCCTAGATTCAGGAAGGGCATTGAGAAAGCTTGACATCCTCATCGAGACAACTAAGAAATTATCTTAAATGATTCTAGATGAAATAATCGCTTATAAAAAGGCATACCTTGAAGAAATCAAGAAAAACCTCCCCGAAAGCAAGTTCCTCAAGCGGTTAAATACCCTGATACCCACAAAAAAAAGAAATTTTAAGGAAGCGCTTAAGAAGGATAAAGGCGTCTCTTTAATTGCAGAGTTAAAGAAGGCCTCACCCTCCGGAGGTATTATCATAAGAGATTATTACCCCGAAAAGATAGCCGGGATTTACGAAAAAGCAGGTGCCTCCTGCATATCTGTTTTAACGGATGAGAGATTCTTTAAGGGAAATCTATCCCACCTTCAGCTTGTAAAAGTGGAGACTAACTTACCCATATTAGGAAAGGACTTCATTATAGATAAGTGCCAGATTTTTGAGTCTGCGTTTTACGGGGCAGATGCCTTGCTCCTTATAGCAAGGATACTCAACAAAAAAACACTGAAGGAATTTATCGGGATTTGCAGGGATTATAATATTACCCCCTTGGTTGAGGTTCATTCAAAGGAAGACCTTGATAAAACCCTTAGTGTTAACGCTGATGTTATAGGGATAAATAACAGGGATTTGGACACCTTAAAGGTGGATTTAGAAACAACCGAGCGGCTTGTTAAGTATATTCCGAAGGGAATTCTCAAGATAAGCGAAAGCGGAATCTCTACTCGCAAAGACATAGAATATCTTAAGTCTCTAGGTGTTGATGCGGTATTGATTGGCGAAGCACTTTTGAAAAGTGGGAATATAAAAGAAAAGATACAAGAGTTATTAGGGAAGCATAAAAAATAGTGATAAGTTATGGGTTAAAAAGCAAATTTTACACCATATATGTTGTAAAATGCTCAAAAATACAACTTTTGTGGTGTAAAAAATTGGAGAATAAATAGAAACGTCCCCTTTTTCTTCCAAATTTTTCAAAAATAATGGAATTAGATAAATTAACATTATACAGACAATTAGTTTTGAAAAGAATATCCTGCAAGAAATGTGATGGCTTAGTTAACCCTTCTATGGTTAAAGCAGGAATCTTTGATTCCGAACATATCGGGCCGTGGTCTTTATTACAAGGTAGCCTCAACGCAAAATTAATGATACTGGGTCAAGATTGGGGCGATTTAATTTATTTTATTAATTCCGAAGGAAAAGGGTATGATGATAATCCAACAAGAGACAACCTTATTAGGTTATTACAGGTTATGGGAATATCATGTGGAAGCTCGGTGAGTCAAGAGGAAAATGATATATTATTTTTTACGAACGCCATTCTCTGTCTTAAGCAAGGTGGATTATCTTCGAAAGTCAAAGACGAATGGTTTGTTAATTGCGGAGAGCTATTTTTAAAGCCGCTTATTGAAATTATAAAACCCAAAATTGTAGTAGCTCTTGGGATTAAAGCGTACAACATTATTGTACTTTTATATAAATTAAAAACAGAACCTTTTAGTAAAGTAGTAGAAAGAAAGGAGCCAATAAGGATAAACGAAAATACAGGTTTATTTGTTGTTTATCATTGCGGAGTCTATGGCGTCAATATTAATAGAAAATTTAGTCAACAGATAGTAGATTGGAAAAGAATGGAGCCTTTTCTCTAATGCCACGGTTTCATTTTCCCAAAAATTCCATGTTAGATGTTGTAAAATATACAAAAATACAACTATTATGATGTAAAAATGGGAAGTGTCCCTAATTAAAAGAAAAGATAAGATAACCAACTTGCTATAATCTAAAGAAATGCGGATATTAATTATATAAAAGTTTATAAAAGAGATGTTTTTCGTAGGGTATTTTTACACACGAAGACAAATTTCTAACGCACTTGGTGGTAGCTTGCAGTCTTATTTACCTTTCAAAAATGGAAGAGTGGTTTGTATCTGCCTTACTAAAGATTTAAATCCTGAGGCTCCAAAGACTATCTTGGTCGGCAATGGTCCTATTGTTAAGCAGGTTGCCGAGAAATTATGTTCGCAGCATGATCCCATTCCTGTATTTATTAAGATTAAACCTAATAAATGGCAATATGTTGGTCAATATAAAGTAAATCGTTTTTCTGATGATTTAGAAGAAATTGCTGAATATTTTAAGAACTCAGGTAGAAAGAATATTAGTAAAATTATTCGTTTATCAAGAGAAAAATAGGGACAACGGTTCTGATAATGCCTAAAATCAAAATCTGCGGGATAACGAATTTAGAGGATGCGCCCCGAATTTACTATATTTGGAATCAATGATGGGTAAAAGATATTTGAGAAATCGATTGAGAGGATGTCTAACAGGATGAAGTCATTAGATATTGATTTTTTGAGCAGGCAGGCAATTCCTATCGAGATGGGCGGATTGCTTCAAAAGCTTGGTGAATATAAAGGCAAACAGGATTTATTCCAACATCAGACCCCGCAGGTCCTGGAAACACTTAAACAGACGGCCATTATCGAAAGCACGGAGTCATCAAACAGGATCGAGGGCGTAACCGTACCTTCAAAACGTTTCAAGGAATTGATGGCGCATCCGACAAAGCCGAAAGACCGCTCAGAAGCGGAAATCCTCGGCTACCGGCAGGCTCTGTCAAAAATTCACACCAAGCCAGAGTCATTCTCTATTAATGAAAAGACAATCTTAGACCTGCATAAGCAGATTTATTCACGGACGGATATCCCTGCTGGTCAGTGGAAAAAGCGGGATAATACCATTGAGGAGCGTCTTTCCGATGGGCGCTGGGTCACACGCTTTGTGCCGGTCTCGGCCAGGGAAACGCCCGGCTACATGAAAGAACTTTGCATCCGTTTTAACCGCTTAATGGATAAACGGCAGACAAGCCCGATTATTCTTATTCCGGCGTTTGTGTTTGATTTCCTATGTATTCATCCTTTCTCCGATGGCAACGGCCGTGTGTCTAGGCTTTTGACGGTTTTAATGCTTCACCAAGCCGACTATACGGTCGGGCGGTATATCTCAATCGAACGTTTAATTGAGGAATCGAAAGAGACGTATTATGAGGCTTTGCAGTTATCGTCAAAGGGTTGGCAAGAAAGCAAACACAGCCTCAAGCCGTGGTGGGAATATTCCCTTGGAGTGCTTATCGGGGCTTATCAGGAATTTGAACGCCGCGTCGGCACGATCGCAAAAACCCGTGGCGCAAAAACGTCTATCGTGGAAGAAACTATTAATAATCTTCCGGAGACATTCAGCATCTCGGATATTGAGAGGTTATGCCCTTCGGTAAGCCGGGATATGATACGGGTTATCTTAAACCGCCTACGTAAAAATGGTTATCTTTACTGTAAAGGCACCGGCCGCGGAGCTCTTTGGGAGAAACGTGGTAATAACCCCCCTAAACGTGGTAATAAACGTGGTAATAACAAAAAATAAAAGAAAGATACGGTGTTCTAATGTTTAAAAAATTACACAGGAAATATGGGAAGTGTCCCTAATTAAATGAAAATCAAAATCTGCGGGATAACGAATTTAGAGGATGCGCTGCTGGCGAAGAAGCTTGGGGTGGATATGCTGGGTTTTGTGTTTGCCGGGAGCCCGAGGAAAATTATAGAGCAGAAGGCATATTCAATTTTAAAGAAACTCTCTAAGTCCATAAAAAAATGTGCGGTGTTTGTGAATGAAAAAGAGGAAGCAGTAAGAAAAATCCAGAAAAAACTTAAGTTTGATTTTCTTCAATTCCACGGAGATGAATCGCCCGAATATTGTGATTCTTTTATAGGCATAGCAAAGATAATAAAGGCATTCAGGCTTAAAAATTTAGAAAGTATAAAAGACGCGTTGGATTACGATGTGGATATATATTTGTTTGACACATTCGTAAAGGATAAATATGGCGTTCCACCATATAAATATGGCGTTCCACCATATTTATATGGTGGAACCGGCAAACTTATTAACCTGACATTAGCCAAAAAACTAAATTATCTGCTTAAAAAACCTATAATGATTTCAGGAGGGCTTAATCCTGATAATGTAGTCAGCATCACACGTGTCCAAATTATGATTGAAAAAGCCTAACCGAATCCTTATGATGGTGATAGCAAGCAACTGTCACCCACACCGATTCTCGTCGGTAGATAA
>JAGVOB010000010.1 GCA_020052955.1 Candidatus Omnitrophota bacterium
CACCGTGCCCATGCCTCTACAGAGGGCATTGCCAGGTTTCTGCCCGCATATGCAGGCTTTTTGATTGAAAAGGAAATAGAATATCTTGGAAAGGTTCTGCAAAAACCGGAAAAACCCTTTGCCTTGATGCTTGGCGGCGCAAAGGTATCAGATAAGATACTCATTATCGAACACCTTATAGAGAAGCTAGACGCCCTCCTAATAGGCGGTGGAATGGCTTATACCTTCCTGAAGGCCCAGGGAAAGGGCATAGGAGGCTCAAAGCTGGAAAAGGACAGGATAGACTATGCGAAGGGCTTACTGGATAAGATTCGAAAAATAGGCCTGAATCTTGCTCTTCCGGTAGATAACGTTGTTGTTGATAAGATTGATGGTGTTTCGAACATAAAGATAGTCGGGGAAGAGATACCTGAGGGTTTAATAGGGGTGGATATCGGCCCTAAGACCGTTGATAATTTTAAGAGTGCTCTTAAAAACTCAAAAACAATCCTCTGGAACGGGCCTCTAGGAATATTCGAGATAGAAAAGTTCAGCAGAGGAACATCCGAAATAGCAAACTTTATAGCAAATTTAAATGCGACAACAATAATCGGAGGGGGAGATACATCCAGCGCCATATCCTCTCTCGGCCTTGAAACCAAGATGAGCCATGTTTCAACCGGGGGCGGCGCTTCCCTTGAGTTTTTAGAGGGAAAAACCCTGCCGGGAATAGCATGCCTTAGGGATAAATAGTGCGTAGAATATTTATAGCCGGCAACTGGAAAATGAACAAGACAATTAAGGAAACTGATTCCTTAATTAGTAACCTTGTAAAAAATCTAAAAAATGAGAACGAGGTTGAAATAGCTGTTTTCCCCCCTTTTACGGCCTTATATTACGCCAAGGGACTTTTAAATGGCTCTAATATAAAGCTGGGCGCGCAGGATATCTACTGGAAGGACCCGGGTGCTTTTACAGGCGAGATATCGGCTGATATGCTAAAGGATACAGGGTGCGAATACGTAATCATTGGCCATTCAGAAAGAAGGCAGTACTTCTCGGAAACTGATAGCAGTGTTAATAAAAAGCTAAGAAAAGCCCTGGAGAGCGGACTAAAACCTATACTCTGCATAGGAGAGACTCTGGAGGAAAGAAGGGCGGATAAGACCCGGCAGGTTTTAGATACGCAGATTAAGGGTGCTCTTAGCGGATTTAAACCGGACGAACTAAAAGAACTCGTCATGGCATATGAACCTGTATGGGCCATAGGGACCGGGGTTACGGCAACCACCGCCCAGGCTGAGGAGGCGCACAATTTTATAAGAAACCTCTTAGGTGAATTATTCACAGAATACCTAAAAAATACGGTAAGAATTCAATACGGCGGCAGCGTAAAACCTGAGAACATCTCTTCTTTAATACAGGAGCCCGATATTGATGGGGCCCTTGTGGGAGGCGCCAGCTTAGAGGCCGATTCATTTACAAAGATAGTTATAAATAGTAAGATTAACAAAGGAAATTAAATGTTCATTTTTCTAATAATTGTTCACGTAATAGTGAGTATTTTTTTAATCATGGTTATATTATTACAGGCGGGTAGAGGCGAGGGCCTTGCGGAAAGTTTTGGCGGGGGTTCAGTGCAGACCATATTCGGCACAAAGACATCCGCCTTCCTTGCAAGGGCTACGACAACATGCGCCGTTATATTTATACTAACGTCTTTGGCCTTGGATATTCTTTCGGGCAGACAGGGTAAGTCTGTTGTTGAAAAAGAGGCTCCTGCGATTATGGATGTTAAGAAAAAATTATCCCCTGTAAAAGCAACGGAGACTAAACAGGAAACTAAATTGCCCGCTAATGCTACACCTGAAACACCGGTAGCTGTAGATAAAAAGGAAGTTTCTGCGCAACAAACTCAACTGCCTCCGGTCGCACCCCCTAACCAACAAGAAGTAGATAATAAAGAAAATACTGAAAAATCCCAATAATATAATCCCGGATTTTGCACGCTCGCCCCGTCATTGTCGGGGCGAGCAGGAAAAATACGCCCCGAGCGAATGCGAGGGGCCGCATGGCCAAACTCGACGAGAGTTTGGCCGGCTTTGCGGGGTATCCCAAAATTTGGGACTGCACAAAATAGTGCCTGCCCGCCTTTGGCAGGCGAAAAAAATCCGGGATGACCTTGTAAAGCCGAGCAAATCCTCATCAGATTTGCTCGTACAACCCCTTCGGGCAAATTTTGCCTGTGCAAAAGCACGAGCAAAATTTGGGATAATCATAAACCGTAGAGTGAGGCACAAAATACCCCTTATAGGGGTATTTTTTTTATTGTCATTTGTTTATACATTCGTGCCGCTCAGTATCCCGAGCCAAGTCGCGAGGGATAGCCCGAGGAGTTACGGTGACGCCATAGTGGTGGGTTCAATAGGTGACGCCAGAACCCTTATACCCATACTCGCCTCTGACAGTTCATCGGGAGAAATCTGTTCGCTTATATATAACGGCCTTGTCAAATATGATAAAGATTTACATTTGATCGGAGACCTCTCCGAAAACTGGGAGGTAAAGGAAAACGGCCTGCTCATAATATTCCATTTAAGAAGAAACGTTATATGGCACGATGGAAAACCCTTTAGCGCAAGAGATGTGGAATTCACATTTAAAAAACTGACAGACCCGAATGTAAAGACTCCATATAGCGGCGATTTTTTAATGGTTAAAGAGTTAAGGGTTATAGATGACTATACGGTTAGTGTCAGATATAGGGAGCCATTTGCACCGGGCCTTGCCAGCTGGGGAATGCCTATTATGAGCGAACATTCACTCAAAAATGAGGATTTAAACAATACAAAGCTCTCAAGAGAACCCATAGGGACAGGCCCGTATGTATTTAAAGCCTGGAAAACGGCTGAGAAGATAGAGCTGGTTTTGAATCCGGACTATTTTGAAGGAAGGCCTTTTATTAATAGATATATCTACAGGATAATCCCTGACCAGGCAACAATATTTCTTGAGGTTCAGGCCCAGGGGATTGATTTTTCAGGCTTAACCCCTTTACAGTTTATGAGGCAGACCCAGACCTCTTTTTTTAAGAAGAATTTTAAAAAATACAGATACCCGAGCTTCGGTTACACCTATATGGGTTTTAACCTTAAGAATAAACTTTTTCAGGATGCAGCTGTTAGAAGAGCAATAAACTATGCCATAGATAAGGACGAGATAATCAAGGGGGTCCTCCTTGGAACCGGAAGAGAGATAACCGGCCCTTTCGTACCTGAATCGTGGGCATATAACAAGGATGTAATACCCGCGCCATTTGACCCACAGCTCAGTAAAAAACTTCTAAAAGAGGCGCTCTGGCAGGATACTAATGGCGACGGCTGGCTTGAAAAAGACGGGAATACATTTGAGTTTACCATAATTACAAACCAGGGTAACGAACAACGCCGCATGTGCGCTGAGCTCATACAAAAAAGGCTTGCACAAGTAGGGATAAAGGTCAAAATAAAGATACTGGAATGGTCCAGCTTTATAAGCGAGTTTATTGACAAAAGGCGTTTTGACGCGGTTCTACTGGGGTGGTCGCTTTCTCGAGACCCCGATTGTTACGACATCTGGCATTCCTCCAAAACTAAAGAAGGGGAGTTTAACTTCATCGGCTACTCTAACGAGGAGGTAGACAGGCTTTTGATTGAAGGCAGAAGGACATTTGACCAGGATAAGAGAAGAAACATCTATCACAGGATTCACGAGCTAATCTACGACGAACAGCCCTACATATTTCTCTACGTCCCGGACTCACTTACCGCGATACATTCCAGATTCGAAGGCATCGAGGTGGCGCCTGCGGGTATTGGCTACAATTTCATCAAATGGTACGTGCCTGAGGAAAAACAGAGATATATAAAGTAAACGGTAACGGTTAGGGCAACGAAGCCCGTATCGTTTTTTCGGTAAGGGTTAACGTTAATGTTTTTAAAATCTGACAAGCATAACCGATTACCGAAACGGGCATCGTAACCGTAACCCTTTAAACTATGTTAACTTATCTATCGAAAAGATTGCTGGGTGTGCTTCCTGTACTATTCGGAATTATCACCTTATCTTTTATAGTGATTCATATAGCGCCCGGAAAACCGACAGACCTTCAAACCCAGCTAAACCCCAAGGTCTCTCTTGAGGCGAGAGACAGGCTAAACACCTTATACGGATTAGATAAGCCCTTGCATATCCAATATCTAAACTGGGTCAAGCGGTTTGTCATATTTGACTTAGGGAACTCGTTCCAGGACGATAGAAGGGTGACGGATAAAATACTCGAGAGAATCCCCATCACCTTCTTGATAAATATACTTTCCATATTTTTTATCCTTATAGTCGGGATACCTATTGGTGTTTTAGGGGCGGCTAAAAACAACAGCCTTTTTGACAGGCTAACAACTATATTCGTCTTTATAGGATTTGCAGTGCCGACATTCTGGCTGGCGCTTCTCTTAATGAGCCTTTTTGGATTAACCCTCAGTTGGCTTCCTATATCCGGAATAACCTCTTTAGAGTTCGAAAGATTTAATTTTCTGGAGAGGGCAATTGACATCTCAAGGCATTTGATTTTGCCTGTCTTTGTTTCAAGTTTCACCGGCCTTGCGGGTATATCGCGTTTTATGAAGACAAGTATGCAGGAAGTACTTTCTCAGGATTATATAAGAACAGCGAGGGCAAAGGGCCTTTCAGAAAACATGGTTCTCTACAGGCACGCCCTTAAAAACGCGATGCTTCCCATTGTTACCATACTCGGCTTGTCCGTTCCGGCTCTCATCGGTGGCAGCGTAATATTTGAATCTATATTTGCGATACCCGGAATGGGCAGGCTTTTTTACGATTCGGTAATGGCGAGGGACTATCCGGTTATTATGGGAATACTTACGATAGGCGCTATCCTCACGCTCCTAGGAAACCTAATAGCGGATATAGCCTATGCTCATGTTGACCCGAGGATAAGGGCATCTAAAAGGGACTGATACATTCGCGGCCAGCAAAGTCCCGAGTCCGCTAAAAGCGGACGAGAAGAACAATGGCCGCTTCCTTCGTAAAAGCTCACCTCAGTACCGAGCACTTCGGTGCGAGGCAGGACACTGAGCAAGGCGAAGTGCAGTATGAGCCATACGGAAACCTGTTATGGAAG
>JAGVOB010000181.1 GCA_020052955.1 Candidatus Omnitrophota bacterium
GCAGCGCCGGCCAAGGCGCGGCGCATAAACATAGATTGAAATTATTTTAACGGTGAATGTTGGAGGCAAGTTCTAACCTTATCCAATACGCACCACCAAGAGTGATAGGGTGCTGCTTCAAGGACAGGACGGAAGGTACCTTCCGTCGAAAAATTGAGGCGGCGCTCTTTTAAAATACAGTTCTTCACCAATCTTTTTATCATTTAATTTTGAGTAATCACGGCTCAAAATTAAATGATTGGATTCTAAATTTCCCCCACAAGGAGGTCTTTATGAGATACTTCCTCTATGCCCGTAAGTCCACCGATGAAGAAGATCGGCAAATTCTCTCCATTCAAGCCCAGATTACTGAAACGCTAGAATACGCCAAGAAGGAAAAGTTAGAGATTGTTAGGGAATTTATTGAATCCCGGACTGCTAAAGCGCCTGGCCGGCCTATCTTCAATGAGATGATGTCTTTACTTGAACATGACAAAGCCGAGGGAATACTTGCCTGGCATCCTGACCGACTGGCGCGGAATTCTATGGATGGTGGGAAAATAATTTATTTGGTTGATAAGGAAGTTATCAAGGACCTGAAATTTCCCACCTACCGCTTTGATAACACCGCCCAAGGTAAGTTTATGCTCTCTATTGCCTTTGGGCAGAGTAAATACTATGTGGATAACCTCTCAGAGAACATTAAGCGAGGGATAAGGCAAAAGATACGCAATGGCATCTTCTGCGGCCCCGCGCCAGTCGGCTATCTGAACGATACTAAAACAAGAACCGTTGTTATGGACAAGAAGAAGGCTCCGCTAGTTAGAAAAATGTTTGAGTTATACGCAACAGGTAATTATACCTTAGAGCGATTAACCGATATTATGAACTCCCTCGGCTTTGCCACCCAAATGGGAAATCCGCTACGAATAAGTAAGTGCCAACAGATACTCACGAATCCCCTCTATTACGGAATCCTCTCTTATTGGGGAGAACACTTTGAGGGAAAACATGAACCCATTATTACCAAGAAACTTTTTGACCGAGTACAATTAGTTATGCGCCAGCGCGGTAAACCGCAGAGCAAGAATACAAAATATTTTGTCTTTAAGGGCCTGATGCGCTGTGGCGTCTGCGGTGCTACGGTTACCGCCGAAATTCAGAAAGGCCATCATTATTACCATTGCACAAGAAAACTTAAGCCCTGTAAGGGCTCTAAACAGGTGTATATGCGGGAAGAAGCGCTGGCGCAGCAGATTCAAGAGTTCATTCAAAAAGTTTCTTTAAATGATGACTGGCTGGAGAATATCTTAGGGGAATTAAATAAAGACAAAGAACAATTCAGCCAATCATCACTTACTCATCTGCAAAATCTCAAAGTAAGGATAAACGAAATTGATGCTAAGATTAGCAAGCTTATAGACCTGTATCTGCAAGGTTCCCTCTCTCTTGAGGAATGCAACCTTAAGAAAAATGAATTAGTGAATTTAAAGAAGGATTTACAGGAAAACCAGAGAGATTTTGCAGATGAGGGTAATAATTGGTTCGAACAGGCCAGGCGCTTTGTAACTACCTTGAATGAGGGAAGTTATGCTATCGATGAGGGAAATTTAGAATCCCAGAAAGAATTTCTGAAAAAGATTGGTTCGAACTGTATTTTAAAAGAGCGCCGCCTCAATTTTTCGACGGAAGGTACCTTCCGTCCTGTCCTTGAAGCAGCACCCTATCACTCTTGGTGGAGCTGAGGGGAATCGAACCCCTAATTCCACAATGCCATTGTGACGTGATCCCGTTTCACTACAGCCCCATTTAGTAATTATTTGAACACAATTGCATAATTAGGTTAAGTCTTTCGGCTACGGCTATTGAGGCCCGTATCGTCTTTAAGGTTATGTTGTTCGGCTAATATGAGTTTTTAAAGACGTAACCCTAGCCTAACTACGAAACGGGCATCGTTACCCTAACCCTAAGATGATAAACAAGAATGAATTATGCACACCCCTCAATTATTTGGTTTAATATAGCCACTTTAGGATGTATTGTCAATATTTTTGTATTGACCGTAAATTCCACACTGTGATAAAATTCAACGACTATAAAGATGAAATTGAAACCGTTGCAAAACCCGTGCTTTAAGCGTTTTTCCGATATGCATCACCAGATCTCTCGTCGAGACTTCGTCTCTCCTCGAGATGAGAGCATTGAAAAGAAAGGCTTTTTCAACGCTCTCAAATTAGGAGTTCACGTTTCTATTGGAGAAGGCCTTATAAGTTCGGTTAAATATGCCAAGAGGCTTGGCTGTAATACTATGCAGATATTTAATAGAAGCCCTCAAAGCTGGGCGAAGAGCAATTTTAAAGAGATTGAGATAGAATATTTTAGAAAAGAGCTTAAGACACAGAATATCGACCCGCTAGTGGTACACGCCTCCTACCTTATAAACCTTGCTTCTAACAAAAAGAGGCTTTATAATAAATCCATAGAGTATTGCATGGGAGATATTACCCAATGCGATAGGCTGGGGGCGGCTTATTTTGTAATTCACCCAGGCTCTTACGTAGATAGCGATGAGATATCGGGCTTAAAAAGACTTATAAGGGCGTTAAATACCGTAATAAAGAATTCTAATACTGCTCTTACGATTTTGCTAGAGAATACCAGCGGCTCAGGAAGCCTTTTAGGGGGAGATCTCAGGCATTTTGATATGATTTTCGACAATATCTGCCGCAAGGATAAAATAGGGTTTTGCCTTGACAGTGCCCATGCGTTTGAGGCAGGTTACGATGTAACCACAAAGAAAGGATTGGACTTTCTGCTCAGGAGTATAGACAGATTTATCGGGTTAGAGCGCATCAAGTTGATTCATTTAAACGATTCCAAATCGCCGCTTGGCTCAAGGTTTGACAGGCATGAGCATCTGGGCAAGGGTTCAATAGGAAGGAAAGGCCTTGGTATTATTTTGAATTCCAGATACTTGAGGGACCTTCCCTTTATACTTGAGACGCCAAAGATGGGATATAAGGAAGATAAGGCTAATTTAGACTTTGTAAGAGAGTTGACAAAAAATTAGGTTATATTGAGATGTCCAGCGAAAAATATCCGTTTGAACAGATAGAAAAGAAATGGCAGTCATTCTGGGAGAGGGAACGACTTTTTCAGATAGATCTTAATTCAGATAAAACAAAATATTACTGCCTGGTGATGTTTCCTTACCCATCTGCGGCACTCCATGTCGGACACGGCAGGAATTATATTATAGGCGATGCAGTTGCAAGGTATAAGATTATGAAAGGTTTCAATGTGCTTACCCCGATGGGTTGGGATGCATTCGGCCTTCCCGCAGAGAATGCCGCTATTAAAGGGGGCATTCATCCGAAGATATCCACGCTAAACAACATAAAAACGATGAAGTCGCAATTATATCACTGGGGTGTAGGATATGATTGGTCAAGGGAGGTTACCTCCTGCCTTTCTGATTATTACAGGTGGACCCAGTGGATATTCTTGAAGCTGCTTGAAAGAGGCCTCGCCTATAAAAAACTAGGGGCTGTGAACTGGTGCCCTTCCTGCCAGACAGTGCTTGCCAACGAGCAGGTGGTTAACGGTGCGTGCGAAAGGTGCGAGACAGAGGTGTATGAAAGGGACCTTGAGCAGTGGTTTTTTAAAATAACAGATTATGCCCAGCGCCTTCTGGATGATCTCGAACTGCTTGATGAATGGCCTGAGCGCGTAAAGATAATGCAGAGGAACTGGATCGGAAAAAGCGAGGGAGTCCAGATAAAATTTCCGGTTGTTGGGAACGATTTAATCTTAGAGTGTTTTACAACGAGGGCCGATACAATATTCGGAGCCACTTTTTTGGTTCTTGCGCCCGAGTACCCTGACATAGCAAGAATAATAAAGGACAGCCCTAATAAAGGTGAGATTCAGCAATTTATTCAGAGAAGCCGCATGCAGAGTAAGAGGGAGCGCTCAAATGCGGATATTGAGAAAAATGGTATTTTTACAGGCACCTATGCAGTAAATCTTATAAGCGGAGATAAGATTCCGGTATGGATTGCAAACTATATACTTATGGAATACGGCACAGGCGCCATTATGGCTGTTCCGGCGCATGATACTAGAGATTTTGAGTTCGCAAAAAAATACGGGTTGCCAATAAGGGTTGTTATAAAAGGAGAAAGCACTCCTTTAGACGCAAATATGCTAAAAGAGGCGCACGTTGAAGATGGCGTTATGGTTAACTCGGGAGATTTTAACGGCATGCCGAACAGAGACGCCGCAAGGGAAATAGCAGGCTTTATGAAACAAAACCAGATAGGCGCAAGTAAGGTTAACTACAGATTGAGAGACTGGCTTATTTCAAGACAGCGGTATTGGGGAGCGCCAATACCGGTTGTATACTGCGAAGCTTGCGGTATTGTGCCCGCTAGGGAAGAAGATTTGCCTGTCGTCTTGCCCGAGAGTGTGGAGTTTAAACCGGACGGCAAATCTCCTTTAAGAGCTGTGGCCGATTTTGTGACTACTAAGTGCCCGAGGTGTAAAAAAACAGCTAAGCGTGAAACTGAGACAATGGACACATTCGTTGACTCAAGCTGGTATTATCTTAGGTATATTTCACCAAGCGACAACAATAGGCCCTTTGATAAGGAATTGGTAAATAAATGGCTTCCTGTTGATCAGTATATAGGCGGGGTAGAGCATGCCATACTCCATCTGTTGTATTCAAGATTTATAACGAAAGTCCTTTTTGACTTGGGCTATGTAAGTTTCAAGGAGCCTTTTAAGAAGCTTTTTACGCAGGGTATGATTATAAAAGACGGAGCAAAGATGTCCAAGTCCAAGGGGAACGTAGTAAGCCCCGACGCTCTGATCGAAAGATACGGTTGTGACACCGTAAGGTTGTATACGCTTTTTATAGGCCCACCGGAAAAGGATGCGGAATGGACGGATAGCGGGGTCGAAGGCGCATGGAGATTCTTAAGCAGGCTCTGGAGGCTTATAAATATTCTGGTTTCAAATGGATTTGTATTGGCCGGTGCCGATATGGATGAGCTGAGCAAATTAAGACAGCTTACCCATCAGACCATAAAGAAGGTTACGCTGGATATGGAAGGCGATTTTCATTTCAACACCGCAATAAGCTCTATAATGGAGTTGATGAATTTTATTTATTCCCTTCTTGGCAAAAACCCCGATTCAAGGGTATCCTGCAGGGAAAATACAGGAGCTGTAAAAGAGTCTGTTAGGGCGCTTCTTTTGCTTCTTGCGCCATTTGTCCCGCACATATCTGAAGAGCTTTGGCAGCTTTTAGGAAATAAAGAGAGCATATTCAGGAATTCCTGGCCGGAATTTAATGAAAATGTCTTAAAGAAAGAAGTTATTCAGTTGGTTATTCAGGTAAACGGTAAGGTGCGTTCAAAAATAAAGGTTTCATCTCAGATAGGAAAAGAAGAGCTGAAGGAGCTGGTTTTAAGAGACGAGAAAATAAAACGGCATATAACAAATAGCATTATAAAGGATTTTATCGTCGTTCCTAACAGGCTTATAAACATAGTTATTTAATCGCGTGAGATAAATCTTGTTATATAATATAAAAAATGATATTATGTCTACAATAAAAAATACATTCCATAAACCCAAATTTTTCTAGCGCAAAGCGCATACAAAATTTGCTCCTAATCCAGAATGCCACGGCTATGAGCCGTGGATGAGATGAATAGTATTCAGGCAGGATTCTGCCCCACGAGCGGAAGACCGAAGATAAAGGTGCCACGCCTGCGTGCCGTAATGCACTTCGGCGTGCAGGCACGGGCGTAAACCCGCGAGCCTCCACAAGGTCATCCCGGATTTTTTGGTGCACTATTTTGCCCCGCCAACAGCGGGGCAGACGTGCAAAATCCGGGATAAAAGGTGGATGTATGAATTTTGCCAGTTTTGTTTAGTATTGGCAGGTAGATGGTAAAAATTTAATAGGCCGTCACGAAACTCGTTCCAGCCTATGATTACAACGATTTTAAAAAAGATTGCAGCGATTCTTTCGTCGGAAAGAAATAATCTCCGTAATCTAATTTAATCGCTGTAATCAAGGGCGGCACTTTTGTGATGCCCTAAAAAATTTAACTGAAAGGAGGAAAGAAAAAACATGGATTTTAGAAAGAGCGTTGCTCTATCCGTAGTTATTATTGCTTTGATAGTTTTAGGCACCAGTTGTGCGAAAAAACAGCAGGCAACCCTTCCGGAAGATACCTTGCCTCCCATAGAACTAGTCCAACCCGGCCAGGCAGTGTCTCAATCGCAGGCAGCTCCTCAGGTGCAAATTCCTAAGGATGTTATTACAGTTACACCTGTACAGCCTCAGGAGTCGTTTAGCACAGTTAGCGAAGAGGAGAATACGGTTGAACGCAGCAAGAGAATACAGACAGCATTAAAGAATGCTAACTTATATACGGGCGAGATAGACGGAAAAATAGGCCCGATGAGCAAAAAGGCTATCACGGATTTTCAAAGGTCTAAGGGTTTAGTAGCTGACGGAAAGGTTGGCCCAAAGACCTGGTCTGAATTAGAGAAATTCCTCGTTACTCCCGAAGCGCCCGCAAAAACGGACTAAGTAGTTATAGTTATTTGAGATAGCTGTTATACATTCGCGGCCAGCAAAGTCCCGAGCCAAACGAGGGGAACAATGACCGGTTCCTTCGCAAAAGCTCAGGACACTGAGCAAGGCGAAGTGCAGTATGAGCCCCACGGAAACCTCGGGCTAAAGCCCGAGGAGTTATGGAAGGCTTTATAGTTTTTGATATCTGTGGTACATGTTAACATGTACCACAAGGACTTATACATTAGATTTGGCGGCATAATAACAAATTCCTTTAGGAGTATTTTTTGTTAGGAGTTTTTGGTGTATATTATTTAAAATGGATTATATGAGGGGAATATCAAAAAAAATCTTTCTATTTTTACTAATTTTGGTTTTTGGCTGCATGGTAAATGCAGCTGCTCAGGGAAATGCTATAATAAGCGGTCTTTCTTACGAGAGGCACAAAGACAATTTTTTATTACAGATAGAGACAAAAGAGCCCGCTAATATTGTATGCCATGCGGTTAAAAACCCTCCCAGTATTATAATAACCTCGCCAGAAGAAATTTTTACAAATCTTCCTGAAAGGATAAAAATAGGAGGCTCAGTTAAGAGCATAAGGTCTGTTAATGGCTTGAAAAAGGTTCCGGAAGAACTGGATAAATCGTTCTACAATGTCTCTTTTTTTGTAGTCGACTTGAACGAACCAAAAAAGTTTGAGGTTACCAAGCAGGAGACAAAGTTTTTATTAAACATAGTGTTAAAACCCAAAGCAGGCGAAAAACCGCCTATCATAGAATCCGGGAAGGAAAAAACCTTAACTCCTGATTCAGAATATAGAAAAGAAAAGGCCAAGAAGATAGAAGCTAAGAAATCTGTTAAGGAGATAAAAGAAGCTAAACCGTTGGAACCCAAAAGGATTAAAGAAGAAAAAGCAGATATGAAAGAAGGGTTGCGCGATAAACAGATGGAATTGGCTTTGGAGAATTTAACCAAACAACAAAAGGAAGAAAACTCGTCTATTAAGCCAAAAAAGATAGCTATCCAAGAAAAGCAACAGCCGCCCAAAGAGAGTATTGCTTTAATAAGTGAAAAGAAGGAGCCGTCTACTTTTAAAAAAGATGAATTTGTAGAAATAAGCAAAACGAAAGAGACGGTTTTAGATGATGAGAAACAGGGGGCAAAATCTTCCAGTGTTGATATGGCTAATGAGTCTATAAAAAATATATTGCTGTCAACAGAAAGAGGGAAAAAGAGGCTTTTGGGGATTGCCGAAGAATCTCCGGAGAAAGTCAAAACTCCCAAAGCAGAGCCAAAGCGGGAAAAGGCTCAAAAGATTACGCAGGTTGAAGAGGCACCTTTGAAAGATGAGCCTAGGGTTGATGAAAAGAAGCTCGCGAAGATAGATTCCGCTATCCAGGAATTGACAAAGAAAGAAGAAAGAGGAAAAAGTAGCTATAGAGAGAAACTTAATAGGGAGAAGGAACCTATAAAAGAAATCCAAGAAGAGGTATATCGCCAGGATAAGAAAGAGCTCCCCAGCTCTAAGAAGTATAAGCCATCCGGCCAGGCGCAGGAGACTGTTGAAAAATTAGAGAATCTAAAAGAAGAAATAAATAAGTCAATTGAAGACAGAATTCAGGCAGAGCTGCTGAAAGACAGTTCAAGCAGGAGATGGGAAGGCTCAAAGGAAAAGCTTGATGATGCTTTATCAAGGTAGGAGATAATATCATTGCTGTCCAAATTAGCCGAAACTGAGTGATAGCTGTAATTCGTGTTCCGGTTTATTGCTTCTTTCGTGAAACGGCGCATTGAGCCAATCCCA
>JAGVOB010000115.1 GCA_020052955.1 Candidatus Omnitrophota bacterium
AGAAAAACGCATTAACAACAGACCAAGAAAATGTTTACAATATCTTATGCCAACAGAGGTTTACAAAAATGGTGTTGCACTTAAAACTTGAATCTGGGAAATGCAAAATGCTTTAAAAATTTTGAATTTTGGATTGTCATTTTGATATTTAATTTTTGATATTTAAATTTACTTTTTACACCGCCACCTTATACGGTTGCTTATATAACATCGGTGCAAGTTTAAGCGCCTTTCGTTTTTTATCTATATGGTCTATCATAATATGTGCTGCCTTGATCGGGTCTTCTTCAAATGCCCACTTACCGCCAACAATATTTTCTATCTCCTTTGTTATATAATCAAAAACTGCCTGACTTCCTGCAACTCGCATAGGTGTTCCGAACAACACAAAAGCTCCGGATGCCACAAAATACCACCCTATAGCCATCGCTTTTTCTGACATCCATTCAATTGCCGCTCCCGCGACAGGAAGTTCATCGAGACTGTTTCCGATACCGCCTTCCTTTACCATCTCAGTGCAGGCTATGAGTATTCTTGAATTATCCACGCATGAGCCAACATGAAGTGCCGGCGGAATACCGACTGTCTTACATACCTCTTTTAAACCATCGCCTGACATCTCGATAGCCGCCTCCGGTGTAAGCAATCCCTCTTTAGCACACGTAAGAGCAGCACAACCTGTCTGAACAACCAATACATCATTTTTAATTAACTCCTTAACAAGTTCAATATGATAACTCCCGGAACCCATCCTCGGGTTATCGCACCCGACAACGCCCGCGACCCCGCGGATCCTGCCGTTTGCTATATTTTCATTGAGAGGTCTGTATGATGCCCTGAATTTCCCTCCCAAATTATAGAAGATGTTTTCTGCGGTAAAACCGGCTATAAGTTCCATGGATTCCTTCGGGATATTGACTATATCCTGCTTTCTGTTTGGATAGTTTTCAACAGCCAGTCTTATTATCCTTTTCGCTGTGTCTAAGGCTTTATCTTCATGAAATTCTATGCACCCGACGCCGGGAAGGCTCGCTTTGGATGACGTGGTTATAACCTTTGTGTGAAAGTGACTTGCCGCTTGCACAATACCCGGCATTATACATTGAATATCTACTACTATTGCTTCAACAGCACCTGTCATTATAGCCAGTTCCTGCTGTAAGAAAGTTCCTGCAACTGGTATGCCCCTTCGCATAAGCATCTCATTAGCAGTGCAGCATATACCAGCCACCGTTATTCCTTTAGCGCCTTTACTCTTGGCTAATTCTAAGAGTTCTTTGTCCTGTGACGCAGTAACTATAACATCGGATAAGGTAGGTTCATGGCCATGGATTATAATATTCACTTCGTCTTCCTTTAATACGCCCAGATTTGCACGCGCCCTTATGGGTTGCGGTGAACCAAAAAGTATATCACTTAATTCAGTTGCCACCATCGAACCCCCCCAGCCATCCGCCAAAGCAGTTCTCATTGTTGTCTGAACCAGATTCTTATAGTCCTGATCCATTCCCTCGTGCGTCCTGGCCAGAGTCTCTACTACTTCTCTATCGATTCCCCTTGGATATATATTAAGACTTTTCCAGATTTCCTGCTGCTTCTTCGGTGCGCGCTTTGAAAGAGTGAGCTGTTCGTCATCCTGTTTTCCGAATTCTTTAAGCGCCTTTTCTCCAAGCTCAAGGGTTATCTCTTTATCCTTCTTATTTTCAACGCTTATGCCATATTCTCTCGCAATAACGCGCAACTTATTAGGGTCTCTTATGGAATATCCTTGGGCTGTACCCTTTCCTATAGCGATAAAGGTATGAGCCAGGTCTCTCGCATGGTCAGAGTGAGATGCAGAACCTGCTGCTGTCGAACGCGCCATATCGCGCGCCGCTATTGTATCCGCAGTTGCGCCGCAGGCGCCCTTCTGAGGCCCTGTTCCAAACGGATCTATTCTACATGGCCCCATATTGCACATACGGCAGCAGATACCAAGCAGCCCGAAGCCGCAGTGGGGCTCCTGTTTTTCATATCTGTCCCATATAGTCTCTATCCCCTGTCCTTTTATAGAATCCAAAACTTTTATACTTGCCTCATCCTTCAGTTTCTTTCGGCTCATCTTTATCCTCCATCTAAAATCAAAATGCAAACATCAAAATATAAAATGACATACCAAAATCCCCGCCTGCCAAAGCAAAGCGGCGGGCAGGCAAAATGTTTTTAGACTCTTTGATCTTTTAAATTTCTCATTGTAATTTTATCCCGAATGTAGTAACTTCTTTTGGTCAAACATCGGGATCCCGAAGAATAACTTCTTTGGATTGCTTTATTCGGGAATATTTGATTTTTGGATTTTATTTTTTATCTCCACAACAGCCCTGTATGCATCTGTATCTTCTATATTTATATCCTTATCCATTGCAAATTCAAGAAATTTTTCCTCAAATGGTACGGTACCTATCAATGAAAGCGATTGAAGCTTCTCTTTTGCGAAACTAACCTCATTATTATTTCTTACTTTATTCAGTATAACAGAAATTCCTTTTATCTTCAAATCTTCTGCTAAATTAGCAATCTTCTTTCCTGCATCAATACTACCTGAGCTTGGTTCGGTAACTATAAAAAGATTATCCACAAATCCTGCTGTAGCCCTTCCGAGATGCTCTACCCCTGCCTCCATATCCATTACAACAGATTCGTCTTTTTCAAGAAGAAGCCTGCTTAAAAGCGCCTTTAAAAAACCTGATTCGGGACACATACACCCGGAACCGCCAGTTTTGACTGTTCCCATCACAATAAGTTTAATATTATCCTTTTTTCTTGCAAACTTATCTGGTATGTCATCTACCTTGGGGTTTAACTTATAAAAAGCTCTATCAGCGCTTACTTCCATCCTTTCATTTATCAATTCTTTCATCTCGACAATAGGAACAATTTTATCAGCGTCTTTTATACCAAGGAACCTGCCCAGATTTGCAACAGGGTCGCAGTCAACCGCAAGGATCTCTCCCCTATCCCTTGAAAGGGCTTTTATAAAAAGCGCTGCAAGTGTTGTCTTTCCCGCCCCGCCTTTTCCAGAGAACGCAACTTTTATAGCCATTCGGTCAATTTATAATGTCTAATTCCTTAATGACGAATGTCGAATGAATTCCTAATTTTTTAATGACTAAATTGGGCATTAAGACATTTCGATATTTATTAGTCATTAGGATTTCGTCATTGGTCATTTTTTATAATAACTCGATGCCCGTGCAAATCTACCTCTTCTATTTCTCCATCTATATATCTCTCTTCACCAAGAACTGTCCTTATAAGAAGTTTTCCTTTCGAGATTACCTTGATAAAATCTATATCCTCTGCCAGGACTATTTCCTCTCCGTTTTTCTTCTTAATTATGCTTGATTCGCACATATCTCTCTCTGAAGTTTAAAAGCTGTTAGAGTATTTTTCATAAGCATAACAACCGTAAGTGGCCCCACTCCTCCGGGCACGGGGGTGATGTACGAAGCAACGTTTGACGCCGTTTCAAATTCAACATCTCCGACTATCTTATTTTCAACCTTATTAATTCCCACATCTATAACAATAGCACCCTCTTTTATAAGGTCGCCCTTTATAAGCCCTGCCTTGCCCACGGCAACAATCAATATATCGGCATATTTTACATGGTCTTTCAGGCATCCTTTCTGGGAGGTCCCTATGTGGCAAATTGTGATTGTAGCAAATTCATTTAACAGCAAAAGCCCTACGGGCTTACCTACTATCTCGCTATGACCAACTACAACAACCTCTTTCCCGTATAAATCAACCCCGGTGGATTTTATAAGCTCAACGGCAGCCAGCGCCGTGCACGGTGTAAGGATTGGCTTACCCAGAATAAGCCTGCCGAGATTTTCGGGGTGAAGCCCTTCTACATCCTTTGCGGGATGTATTTTTAAGATAAGCTCCTTATGGTCAATGTGGGCAGGCAAAGGCAACTGAACAATAATACCGGATACATCTTTATCGTTGTTTAACTTATCCAGCAGCGAGAACAATTCTTCCTTTTTAGTATCAACGCTTAACTTGTGGATATTATATCCTATGCCGAGAGAATCCGCGCATTTCTTCTGCTGGTTTACGTATACGCTTGAGGCAGGATTATCGCCAAGCTGTATAACTGAAAGCGAAGGGGCTGCGCTGTATTTATTTTTTAGAATTTCTATCTCGCTTTTCAGGGAACCCTTTAATCCCTCTGCCAATGGCTTTCCTTCTAAAAGCTTTGCGCTCATTTTTTTATAATCCTTCCCGATGTTTGGTTTATGACAAAATGGGCTATTTTACGCGCCTCATTAACCAAGCTATTTGCTTTTGCGCTTATACCCTCTTTAAATCTCTCATCTTTTATGCCTGCAAGGTTAATTTCTACATTTAAGAGGGCGCCCTTAATCGCCGACTCCAGCATACAGGCGCCTACCCCTACATCGCTTATAAGGTTTTTGTTCCCTATGTCCAGCAGCCTCCTGGAAAATTCCATAGCACTTGCGCTGTGCTTAATAATTTCAAATGTAACGGCGGTGGACGTTTTCAATGCTGCCTGTATTTTTTTCCTTCTAAAAGTTTCTTTTAATCTGGTATCTTTAGGAAGCCTATACGCCTTTACTATGAGTAAATAAGCTTGTGAATCCCTATCTATAAGCCTTTCAAGATTTTCTTCTACGGCGTTAAGGCGTTTTAGTATAGCGGACAGTTCATGAAAATAGCGCTTGTAGGCTTCTTTGTTCAGCGTAAAATTTCCCACCATAAGAAGAAGCCCTGCGCCTAAGGCGCCTGAGAGCGCACAGACGCTTCCGCCTCCCGGGATCGGCTTATTGGAGGATAATTCTCCTAAGTAAGACTGAATAGATTTCTTTAAAAACACTATGATGTCCTGATAAATCCTGCGCAGATAAGCACGGATTTAAAACCGCGGATTAACACAGATATTAATTAAAATTATCTGCGCTAATCTTGTAGCATTTCATCTGTGATAATCTGCGTAACAAAACCTTAATTTTTATTAATAATATTTTATGAAAGGCCGACTATATTGCCGTCTTTATCTATATCTATCTGCATGCCAACGGGCTCACTTGGAAGGCCGGGCATGGTGCGCATCTCGCCGCAGAGAGGATAAAGAAACCCTGCGCCTGCTGACAATCTCACGTCCCTTATCGGAAGGATAAAATCCCTTGGAACCCCTTTTAAATTCGGGTCGTGGGAAAGAGAAAGGTGCGTCTTAGCCATACATATAGGTAAATTTCCGAAGCCCATTTCTTCGTATTTTCTTATCTTAGCCTCTGCAAGCTCGGCGTATTCAACATCCTTTGCGCCGTATATCTTGGTCGCAATCGTCCTGACCTTTTCTTTGACAGGAATATCAAGGGGATAGAGAAATTGGAAATTGCTCTTACTCTCCGAGGCCCTCACGACCGCATTCGCAAGCTCTCTCTCCCCTTCGCCACCCTTCGCCCAGCCTTCGCTTACAGCAACATCATAGGCTCCGCTATCCTTTGCAATTTTTTTGATCAGGTCTATTTCCTTATCGGTATCTGTTTCAAATTTATTTACCGCCACTACCACCGGGACCCCAAAAAGCTTTACATTGGCAATATGCTTTATAAGGTTTACTGAACCCTCAAGGAGAGATTTAATGTCCTCTTTGATCAAATTTTCATCCAGCGGCTTTCCCGCCACCACCTTAAACCTTCCTGAATGCATTTTTAGCGCCCTTACGGTGCATACCAAGACCACACAATTTGGGACTAATCCGCTAACCCTGCATTTTATATCAAAGAACTTCTCTGCCCCGCAGTCCGCGCCAAATCCGCTTTCAGTCACTACAAAATCGGAAAGCCTAAGCGCTATCCTATCGGCTATAATGGAGCTATTCCCATGGGCAATATTTGCAAAAGGGCCTGCATGTACAAGGCATGGCGTATTTTCTGTTGTCTGCAATAGATTCGGTTTTATGGCATCCTTAAGGAGAACCGCCATAGAGCCCGCTACCCTTAATTTCTCGGCTGTCACGGGTTTCCCCTCATAATCGAGAGCGGTTATAATCTTACCTATCCTATTTCTTAAATCCTGCAGGTCGCTTGTTAAGGCAAGAATCGCCATGACCTCGCTTGCAACCGATATATCGAATCCACTTTCTCTCGGAATACCATCATCTTTCGAACCGAGCCCTATCTTAATATTGCGTAGGCTCCTATCGCTGACATCAACAACCCTTCTAAATAATATATTCTGAGGGTCTATGTTTAGCTGTTTTCTAAAGATAGCATTTTCCAAAAACGCGGCGCAAAGATTATGGGCAAGGCTCACCGCATGGACATCGCCCGTCAGGTGCAGGTTAAAATCTTCCATCGGCAGGACCTGCGAATAGCCGCCGCCTGCCGCACCGCCCTTTATGCCGAAGACCGGGCCTAAAGAGGGCTGTCTTATGCAGCAAGTGGCTTTCTTGCCTATCTTATTTAAGCCCATGCTGAGGCCTATTGTAGTAACTGTCTTTCCTTCACCTAGCGGGGTGGGGGTTATTGCGGTTACGTCAACGTATTTTCCGGTAGGGTTCGACTTAATCCGCTCTAATATCCCAAGTTTTATCTTTGCCTTGTAATCGCCATATCGCTCAAGCTCATCGGTTTTTACGCCTAAACTTTTCGCTATCTCATCTATGTTCTTAGCCTTTATAGAACGAGCTATCTCTATGTCTGTCTTCATATCTTCTCCTACAGGCCTTTATTAATATTATTGCTAAATATAATACAAGAACTTTATTATATCCAAGCAATAGATTATGTCAATAGAAATTAGGCTAAGTTTAGGCTGATTTATGAGGGCTTGTTGAGGTAAATAAAACCAGCTATGGGACTTAACATACCGGCTGGTAAATACAACCATAAATATGTTACATTGAAAAGAAATGCTTTTTTAACGCTTTCAAAAATGAGCAGGTAAGGGGTCAGGTCTTTACATTACACACTTCATTATTTCTGTTTCCAGCTTTGCGAGTAGTTGCGCCATACCTATGTCTTTCCCCTTTCTCATTTCCATGCGTCTCCATACTTGGCTTACGCCGGTATATTTTATTCCGCCATAAAAATTTGCTATTTCTTTAAGCGTTTTTTGCGTATATTTGCGCGAAAGATAAATAGAAAGACTGCGTATAAGCTTTTTATCATTAGGAACGTGTTGCTCCGTTATGGATTTAATGTCTTCCATCGGAGGTTCTATTTTTACCTTGATCTCTTTTAAAATTGGAATTTCCGAATCTTCTTGGGCATCGATAAATTTTTCTTTTATATATGCGAAAAAGTTATCGTTACCTAATAATAAACCCTTTTGGGTATTTTGCCTTATAATATCTTTTTCTCTGCCAATATTTTCTATAACAAATCGTCTATACATATTTTTTGCTTTCGATTCTCTTTTATCAAACATTGAAAGGATAGGGCTGGTGTTAAGCCACGCCGGCGGCTTCGTATCTGATGTAAATACGTTGTAGCTGGAAAAGGCGTATTCTCCTGGAGATTTTACGAGGCCAGCTCTGACGGGGTTTAAATGTACATAGCATGATAGATAGTGAAGATATTCGTCTTGCTGGACAAGAAACGCTTTAAATCTGCCTTGGTATAGCGGCCCGGATCGCCTACGCTTGATATTGAAATATATGGCGTAGCTTGAGTTGATGTAATGCATTATTTTACTTAAGGGTGCATGCGGGGTTTCAAGGATCAAATGGTAATGATTGTTCATAAGAACGTATGCATGAAAAACCGCCCTGTATGACATATGGGCGGCGTTAAGATAGGATAGAAATTTCTTCTTATCATTATCTGAGGCGAAAATGTCTTTTCTTTCCATGCCCCGTTGGATTACATGATAAAATGCACCGGGAAATTCTATTCGCAATGGACGAGCCATGGATAAATAATGCCATAAATAATAACAAGTGTCAAGTGTAAAGACCTGACCCTTTTCTACTTTTCTACTCTTATGACGAGAAACTAAGGGCTCTTTGAGGCATTCTCTTTTCTATAAACCAAGGTAATAATAACAATAAAAGATATTACAGTTAAAAAAAGTTTTAACGCCTCTTTAAAAAAATACTTATGCCCGAATATCCTTATATCTTCCCATGCCTCAAGCGCAATTACTGCGCAAATTACTGAAGCCAAAGAAGGAAGCTCCTTTTTAATCCACCCCCATTTTAAAGACAGGTAATCTCTTATATCCATCTTAAATAAATAGGAAATCTTTGGAAAATATTTGGGTAATTTTTCGCAATATCTTCTATACTCATCCGTAAAGCGTATCGACAGCTCGCGTTGCTCCTTATTTACCTGTGGAACATATATAAGGAAAAAAACCAAGCCAAATATGAAAATTGTCCACCACTCAAAAATAATCATTATAATCCCCGTGCCAATAATCAGCGTTCCGAAATACATCGGGTTTCTCATAACGGCATACGGGCCATCCGTTATAAGACGGCTGCCCTCATGTGATTTTTCGGACTTATAGCCCCTTGCGGCTATTCTAAATAAAAACCCGAACAAAACCAAAACTATCCCCACCGCATCCAGAATACCATCCAAAGATTCCTCCTGCCACCGGGGAAATAAGAACTTGGGTAATAAAACAGCCAGGATAACTGCAAGAAAAACAAAAAAGGCCTGAATTTTTATACGTGTTTTCATTTATCTATCTATTTCGCATCAAATGTGCCGCATCCGCTCTATCTTATCTATTATCTGTTTATCTTTGTTTTCTCTATAGCCTTTTAGATTTGTGATTAGAAAATGAAATAATCTGGCTTTATACAGCGGATTAATTTTGCTAAACTGGATGCCGGTTAAGTAAATTTTTTCAGAACTTTTATTTATACGCGAGTAATCCCTTTGCCAGATAACCCTTCCCTTGGCGTAAATCCGCTTAAACTCCCCGGGAAGTTTTATAATCAACTGCAATAAGCTATCTTTCTTTACTTTTTCTGCCATAAATATATTAGCACATCCTCCCAGAGCTATATCCCTGCTGAATGCGCTTATTCCTCCTTTAACCGCTCCGGAAATTCTGTAATTTACATTTAACATAATATGCAGACGGATAAACCTTCTGGTTTCATTTATCATCTTAAATAATCTCCCCCACAAATAAATATTGAAACTCCGGTATAAGCTTCTGAAATATTCATCGTAGGCCTAAAGATCAATGCCTTTTTCTCCATTCTTTCAGATAGTCTTTCATTTTATTGTAACCCGTATCAAACAGAGCCTTCTTAGCATCCTCGCTTATATCAAATTGAATAGAACGGACGCTACCGGAGGAAATTGTGACATTATATACGTAAGAAGCCTCCTTTATAGACTCGGATTCATGAAATATAGTAGTGGTATTTATAATCTGCCTGACAAAATCAACCAAGTCACTTACGGAGTTTACATCCTTTCTTTCATCATCGATAAGTATAAATCCAAAGGTAGGTACATCCTTTTCTGTAAAGTGGCTGAACAAATCGGAAGGATAGGTGGAAAAAATGCTTCCGTCAAGCATAAGGCATTTTGAGTTATCCTTTGGTAATAGCGGGTCGTTCCATTCCACAGGGTTAAAAAAGAGCGGAATAGCTATAGACATCCTTAACACCTCTGCCACTTCCATATCAGGGTATTTTTCCCTGTCAAATATAACCCTTCTATGATGGAATATATCCGTTGCAACTATTTTTAAGGGCATCTTTAAATCCTTGAAAGTCGATACCCCTTTTTTGGCCAGAAGCCCCTTTATCCAGACATAAATTGATTCGCTGTTAAAATATGCATAGTTTCTTGCCAGGGTATCCATATGGGTAATAAAATACGGAAACTTTATATCCCCCTGTACAAAACTTTTAAAATTTGCGTCTGATATAATCTGAGCTATCTCCTTCGGGGTATATCCTGCGGCATAAAGACTGGCTAATACAGCGCCCGCGGATGTCCCTCCTACTCTTTTAAATTTTATACCCTCCTCGTCAGCGGCGTATATAGCGCCTGATAAGACAAGAGAGCTAATCCCCCCTCCGCTGAATATTGCATTTGCCTTAATCCTTTGGGGCTTTTTATCCCTGTAATCCCTTATTATAAAATTCTCAAGAAAGTCCTTAAATGTTCCGGTAGAGGAATCTGCTTTATCCTGCGCGTAAGAATCAGAGAAATTAAACAAACATATTATTATAAAAACCAAAGCCTTGAGCAGTCTATGCCTGTTCCTCATAAATTTCTCCTAAATGCTGTGGAAACCCCACGGGCTTGCCCGTGGCACCTTTATTAATCCCGCTGAGCAGCTTTTTCTTCGCATTTCCGCCAAAGGCGAGACTTCGCCATCTGGCGAGCATCCACGTGCATGCACGTGGTCTTCTGCGAAGGCGGGATAAAGCACCATTTATAGCTCACCGTCTAATTTAACTATGGCGTCTATCTCAACCTTAACGTTCATTGGAAGCCTGGCTGCCTGAAGAGTAGTCCTGGCAGGTGGTTCTTCGGGAAAATATTCTTTATACACGCTGTTAAATTCTACGAAATCATCCATGTTTGAAAGATAGCAGGTAACCTTTAACACATCCGTCATTTTACCTCCGGAATCTTCGACTATCGCCATGAGATTCTCTAAAACCGCCCTTGTTTCTTCTTTAATTGTCCCCGTAATAACCCTTCCCGTAAGGGGGTCTACCGGACACTGGCCCGAAATATATAGTATTCCGTTATGGATTACTCCTTGAGAATATGGGCCCTTCGGAAAAGGCGCTCTCTTACTAAAAAAAATCCTCTTGTTAGGCATAGCTTTTTGTATTTATTTAATATCACACGTGTCCAAATTATGATTGAAAAAGCCTAACCGAATCCTTATGATGGTGATAGCAAGCAACTGTCACCCACACCGATTCTCGTCGGTAGATAA
>JAGVOB010000177.1 GCA_020052955.1 Candidatus Omnitrophota bacterium
CCTTCTCCAATAATCCCATAATCAAAACATCCTTCTTGCATTGTCTCTTCGGGAAGGGCGCTGATATGAGGACCGCCGATCATGATAGTGTAGTTGCCTGATAACTTCATTCTTTGAGCTAACAGTCTACTTATATAGAAATGCGGACTATAAACGCTTAAGCCTACTACTTGAGGTTTGAAATCTATTACCTTTTTTAGGAGTTTATTTACTGAAGGTGGCTCAAACCGAGAATCGATTATGAGCACCTCATATCCAGCCTTCTCTAATACTGCAGAAATATAGGTTAACCCAAGAGGTTGGGTTCTATCATAGACATGACTAAAACTTTTAATATTTAATCCCAAATCAAGCGGAGAATAAAACAAGAGTATTTTATTTTTCTTAATATTACCTATTTCCATACTTATACATATTCAATGATGTTTATTATATAGATATATACTATATATTTTATATCAATTATAACATAAAAATAGTAATTATAATATCTGATGTTTGCAAGAATATACTAAATGTGGAGATATTTTTATATCATTTATTGCAAATATCCTAGATATCTTAAATTTCTCTTTGTATTTTCATCAAGAGGTTTAGTTGGAGGAATAATATTCGGCTTAGGCCGATTCATCCACTTCTCTAATTTTGTTTTTAAAAATATAAATTTTTCTTTATCTATATCTACAAGATTGGTTATCTCTTCGGGATCAATTTTCAGGTTATACAATTCATATTTATCAAGGCCTATATTATATATCAATTTCCATTCTGGAGTCCTAATTGATTTTAGGTTTAATTTATCGCAATCAAAGGTTTCACTAAAAACATATTCATTACCAGTATAATTATTATCATCATAAATAAGGGGAAGTAAATCGACGCCCTCAATTTTGTTGTTCACTTTTATTTTTAGAAATGCAAGTATGGTTGGCATAATATCAATTAATTTAACCTGCTTATTAATAACCTTGCCCTTTGTTATCCCGGGCCCTTTTATAATCAATGGGGCTTTTAATAATTGGTCATATAAAAATCCATGTTGAAAGTAGTAATCGTGCTCCCCTATACTTTCTCCATGGTCTGAAGTCAGAATAATCAAGGTATCCTTGTCCAAGCCCAGTATTTTTAGCTTATCTAGTAATTTGCCTATGTAAAAATCTGTATAAGCAATAGCGCCGTCATATTGCGATATATAATAGTTAACATCGGTTATTCTGTCAATCGCTACCCAGTTTGGTATGATATTGGGTTCTTTGCCATTTCCTATAGGAATGTGCTTGGATGTTTTGTTGCTTTTTTCCTTAAACATCTCATTGAAGGGATAGGGTGGTTTATAAGGAGAATGGGCACTAAAAAAATGTACCCAGGCAAAAAACTTTTTGTGCTTAAAATGCCCTATCCACCTTATGAGATTTTCAATTGAATCACCTATTTTTTCATCCATATCAAAAAAATTATCAAATTCTCTTTCAAAACCCGGGAATCTTTTAATTAAGCCTGCACTTACAGCAACTGTGGTGTATCTTTTCTTTTTTAGAATACCTGGAAGAGTGATAAGTTCCTCATACAATACACTTCCAAAATCATATATTTTATGCGTACTTGGGTAAGTTGCTGTTAAAAGCGAGGTTAAAGATTGCGGCGTCCAGGACGCCTGACTAATCGCCTGAGTAAACATAACACCTTCTTCAACCAATTTATCAATATTGGGGGAAGTATTTCTTTTATAACCATAGCAACCTAAATGGTCACTTCTTAAGGAATCGATGGTAATTAGGATGATGTTAAGTCCTTGTTGTCTATTTAAACTGGTATAAATAACTAAACCTATTGACATCGCAATAAAACACACTAAACATATAAACAAATATCGTTTTCTATTCAATTTCATATAAATTCTATTGTTGAGATATTAAGATAGCCATAATTTGTTTAAACAAAAACATATTTCCATAATTTTATTCCCATTTTTATTCTTTTAATTAAAATTTTGAGTGAAACTGTCTTTAACAAAGTTTTAATAATAAAGTAAGGCCGGAAATAAAAACTTTTATAAGCAAATTTCAAAAGTCGATTTAATTCTTTCGTAGAAATATATTCCTCCCAAAAATGAAAAATAGAACCATTGTTAGGTTTTACTGCAAATTCTCTCCAAAAATCATTTTTAAAAATATTACTCCTTAGGCCCATTTCATATAAAATAGTATCAGGATAAGGCATGGTTATAGAAAAATGAGCATAATCGGCATCTAATTGCTTGGCAAATCTAATTGTATTTAATATATTCTCTACCTTTTCAGCAGGAGCCCCTATCATAAAATATGCCACAGTTTGAATACCGACTTTTTTAGCTAAACTAAATGCCTCTTTTATTTGAGCAATAGATATCCCTTTATTAAATATAGAAAGAATTTTGGGGTCTCCTGACTCAACGCCAAATTGAACTATTCTACAACCAGCTTCCTTGAGTTTTTTAAGTACTCCAAGTTCTACTTTATCTACCCTAGTTCTAATAGACCAATGAATTTTTAACCTTCGTTCTATAATCATATCGCAAAGCTCAAAAGTTCTTTGTTTATTAAATGTGAAAATTTCATCATAAAATAATATATCCTTTATACCCAGAAAAATACATTCCTCTATTTCGGCAATAACATTATCAATACTGCGAAATCTAATAATCTTTTGCCATTCCGGTCTATAACAAAATATACACCTATATGGACAACCGCGGCTGGTTAAAATAGAAGTCGATGGGAAATTATCGGTTAGAATATTGTGATAAAGTCTAAATTTAGTCATTGTGCGGTCAGGAAAGGGTAAATTGTCCAAGCCTTGAACTGGTTCGGAAGGCAGAATTTTTGTTATTTCACCCCCATTTCTATAAACTAACCCCTTTATGCGCCCCAAATCTATCTTCTTTTCTAATGCATCGAGTAAGTCAGAGAAGACAATTTCTCCCTCTCCAAGCACAATATAATCGACATTATCATTTAGCATGGTTTCTGCAGGATATATATTTACATGCGGACCACCAAGAACTATATGTATATTAGAATTGATTTCTTTTATTTTCTGAATCATAAGAAATACATCTATCAAATTAAAGGTTGTTGTATATATACCTATTATATCTGGGTTTTTTTTATTAATTATTTTTTCTAAATCTACCAGATTCATTTTTTCTGCATCCATATCTAACACGCTGACTCTGTGTCGCTGTCTACTATTTAGAAAACTGGCTATATAGAGAATACCCAGAGGAGGAAATAAGCCTCTTTCTGTATCAATCTCATAAGGAAAATTAGATTTTATTATATGCGTATTGAAAGGATTTATAAGAAGAGTCTTCATCTATTCAAATTATTTCTGATTATAACTTGGATATAACTTTGGGATAGCGTTAATTCTTTTTATTACTTCATCATAATCAAGGCCTATTTTATCAAGATAATCTCTAATGGCTTCATATCTTGGTTTATTTTCTTCCTCTATAATTTTTAAAGCCCTTTCTCTTGTGAGTACGCCTTCTCTTATCTGATTACTACGAAATGCATCATTTTCTGTAAATCCTGCAACAGTGCAATATATATAATTATAAAATGGCGCGGTGCCATCGTCGGTCCTCCAGGTAAGAATTGTATCTCTCTCGGTTTCCCAGTTATATTCTCTCTTAAGTGTATAAATTATTTTCTCTTCATCCCATTTCATATAATGATATAGATAAATGAAGTTATACCGTATAATATATGTTGTCCAATAAGCAAATAAAGTTTCGAACAAAGAATTATTTAAATAAGATGGATTTAGAAAATATTGCCAGCCAGCTGCTAATGCAAGTTTTATTCTACCCCAAAGTGCCATTTCGTGCATTACTCCTTTAGGTTCACTATGCTTTACCCCTAAGAAACCAAATTTATATTCTGTGGTTTCAAATTCATTACCACGGCATAAGAAGATCAATTTAATTCCATATTTCTTGGCAATTTTAGTAACATAATACTCAACGGGCTTATCGCCAGCCATAAATAAAGGTACCATCCCCAAATTCGGCCTTCTAATCCATGCTTTTACATATTGCCTTATATATCTTCTTTTCTTCTTGATATCCGCTGCTAATATTATATGTTCAATTCCTAATTTACCCACTAACCTCGCCTGATTTCTGCGCGCGATATCTGTCACTACTCCCCAGTCAAAAGTAAACGCAATGGGATTCATTTTTAAAACTTTTTTTACATAATGTAATCCGTATGAACTATCTCTACCGCCACTGAAAGCAACGATACAATCCGGCCCACCATTCTTACTTCGATACTCTGCAGCTAACGCTTGTAATGCTTCTTCTCCTTTTACCTCAATTTTTTTATAATTTAAACAATAGTTACATATTCCTTCTTTATTAAATTTAATAAAAGGCATAGTTTCGGGCAAGATACATTTTGTACAGCGTTTCATTGTTTCTTCTACCTTATTATTTGCTGTCTTATCATTATAAAAATTATAAGACGAGCTATTATTTAATTTCTGGGGTACTAAGCCTAAATTAAAGATGCTCTCTTTAGGTTCATAAATATTTATGATAGCGCCATAACCTGGTTTTAACTGTGATATATTATATTGACCTATGGCTGAAAACAATTTTGGATCTTTGATAAGTTCTTTTAGGATATGCAATTCTGATGCAAATATATACACACTATTCCCTGCATTCTTACAATAATAAAGCGAACCCGTGTTAGTAGATAATATAAGAGTAGATTTATGACAAATGATGGCTGCCAATGATGATGAGCCTTCTATTGCTTCATATATAACTTGCATGGCTTTGACCAACGTTAATCCATTATTAATAAAATGCTCAAGTAGATTAAATACTACTTCGCTATCTACAGTCCCCTTTCTCTTTTTTGTTGCTAGGAACTTTTTCCAAATGTCACCATCATTAACAACTATACCATTATGTACTCCTACTACATTACCACATATAATGGGATGGTTATTACTACTGTCTGTATTGGTGCCATTTGTTGCCAATCGAGTGTGTCCTATAACAATGATAGATTTTTTAGTAATACTGCTTTCTTCTGTAATACCATTAGCTATCTCATCCAGAAACTGTATATATTCCTTTTTGCGTATAAAATGACGTGCAGCCAAAGGTTCCTTAATCACATTCGTTCTGCCATCACTAAAAACAGCTATTCCAGAAGCCTCTTTTCCGCGAGATTCCGATAATATAAATAACTGATTAATTATATTTTTTAAAATTACCGAATTAAAATCTGCGGTTCTGTCTACTAAGATACCGAATATCCCACACATATATTTTTTGTGATATAATAAAAACTGTTGCTGACTATTATACTTCCTGACTCTTTTAATTTCAATTTAATTAAAAGCTTGAAATATGTTTAAATCAACATATAATTAAAACAAATTACTTGCTTGATATTTAATTTGTTAACAATCTAAATACAAATGGCTCGCCAAACCAATGCCCTGTCTATAGATTTAGAAGAATGGTATCATCCGCAAATTATACGTAAATATGTAAAATTGCCAAAAAAAAAATTAGTTTGGCATTCTACTCAAATGTTACTAAATCTTTTAAAAAGATATAACACTAAGGCGACCTTCTTTATATTGGGCGAAGTAGCAAAACAAAACCCGGAGCTGATTAGAAAAATATATTGTGAAGGACATGAAATTGCATCTCATGGATTTTCGCATAAGATGTTGCATGAGATAGGCCCTGAGGGCCTAAGAAATGAATTGAGAGAATTCAAGAAAGTTATCTCTGAAATTTTGGGAGACATAGAAATAAAGGGGTTTCGTGCTCCAACTTTCTCTTTAAATCAAGATACAAGTTGGGCTGTGGATATCTTGAAAGAATTTAAAATAAAATATGACTCAAGCATTTTCCCTATAAAATTCAACCTCTTTGGTGTTAATGGGGCGCCTATAAAGATATATGGATTAAATAGTAGGGATATTAAATCGCCTGACGACAAAAGCACATTAATGGAATTTCCTATAACTGTTTACGAAACTAAAGGAATAAGATTGCCTGTATCTGGTGGTTTTTTTTTAAGACTGATCCCTATTAATTTGCAGAAAAAAAATCTAAGATTAATTAATACGGAGAGGCCATTTATAATTTATATTCATCCATGGGAATGTGACATTACAACTCCTCAACTTAAGATGAATCCCTTGCATAAATTTATTTCTTATTATAATATAAAATATACGCTTATAAAGCTTGAGAGTCTATTAAATTATTTCGATTTTGATCGCATAGATAATATATTAAAGGTATAACGATGAATATTTTAGGGATTAATGGTTTGGGAGTAGCTCCTTCAGCCTGTTTGGTCCAAAATGGAAAATTAATAGCGATGGCTGAGGAGGAGCGGTTTAATAGGCTAAAAGGCGCCTTCGGTTTACTTCCTGAAAAAGCCACACAATTTTGTCTTGATTATGCGAACCTTACTTTAGATGATATTGATTATATTGTTTTTCCTTGGAATGCATATCGGTATAGATTATATATGCCATGTTTCTTTTTTAGTACCTACGTAAGGCATTTTTCTAAAATTCAAAACAATTCAATATTTTCAGGGTTAGGGGAATTGCTAAAATATCAACCTTCTAATGTAAAAAGTATGATTATATCCATGTTACAGCACATTGGCATTAAAAGAAAAATTCCCCCTATTGAGTTTATCCCTCATCACTTAGCTCATGCGGCAAGTGCTTTCTATTGTTCTGGATTTGATAAAGCTCATATTTTAGTAATAGATGGGAGCGGTGAAGAAAAATGCACAACTATTTTTAAAGGAAATGGACTGGATATTAAAGAAAAAAAGTGTTTCAAAATCCCAAACTCACTTGGTTGGTTTTATCAGAGTATAACCGAATTTCTCGGGTTTCTACCTAATATGGATGAAGGAAAAATAATGGCTTTGGCTGCTTATGGTGAATATAACCAAGAAGTATACTCTAAAGTTAAAAAAATAATTTTCTTTAATGAATATGGTTATTATAAATATGATGCAAGCTATAGTTTTTTTGGTAAACATACCTCTGGTGCAATCTATAGCACAAAAATGGTAAAACTGCTTAAATACAGGCGATATTATCAAACCTATCTCGAACAGGTGCATAAAGATATATCTTTTGCTGCGCAGGACATATTAGAAAAGATTGTTACCTCTATTATAAAAGATATCTCTCATAATCCCGATTATAATAAAAAGCTATGCATATCTGGCGGGGTGGGTCTTAATTGTAAAATGAATGGCGCTATAGCAAGCGAAGCCTGCGTAGATGAAATATTTATACCTCCTGTTCCGCATGATGCAGGTTCAGCTTTAGGTGCTGCATTATACTTTTCTAAAGAAAAAGGTTATAATCCAAAATTTAAAATGGAGCATCCTTACTGGGGTCCTGAATTTACAGATAACGGGATAAAACAGTTGCTTGATAAATCTGGTTTAAGATTTAAAATAGACTCTAAGATAGAGACAACGGTTGCCCAATTGCTATATCAGGATAAAACTGTGGGTTGGTTTCAAAACAGGATGGAAATAGGGCCGCGAGCTTTAGGGGCAAGATCTATATTGGCTAACCCTGCAAAGGAATGGATGAGAGAGAGAATAAATAAAATTAAAAACAGAGAGCTATGGCGGCCATTTGCACCATCAATATTATATGAGAAAAAAGATGACTATTTAATAAATGCTAAAGATTCTCCTTTTATGGCATTAACATTCGGAGTTACTAAGGCAGCGAAAAAAAACATACCAGCTGTTGTACACATCGATAGTACGACCCGAGCCCATCTTGTAAAAAAAGAGGTGAATATAAAATATTGGAAATTGATAAGCGAATTTGAAAAGATTTCTGGGGTCCCGGCAGTATTGAATACATCATTTAATCTTTGCGGAGAACCTATTGTATGTACTCCTGAAGATGCCTTGAGAATATTCTATACCAGCAATATTGATTATCTGGCTATAGGAAACTTCTTGGTATATAAATAACTGCTATTTTAATCGTCTATCTTTTTTTAAATTAATTTTTAAAGTAAGTAATAGAGAGAATAATAAATTAAAAAATAAATCGATAAGCTTGGGTCCGCCTTGTTCATAATATGGAACTGTTATTTTATAGTTATTATCGATCTTATACCCTAATCGGGCTGCTATAATACCTATCTCAGCGGCACAGGAATATTTAAAACCCAAATAATAGTGTAATAAATTCGCAATAAAGCTGATTCTGAACATTTTTAAACCGCATTCGATATCTCTGAACTTAAACTTTGCCATTAGAGAAATTATCAACGAAACTACTTTATTTCCGATGATTCTATATACAGGATAATGGGTAAAATCCCTCCGAGCAATTAAAACCTCAAGATTATTCTCTTCGAAATATTTATGGATGTTGCTTATCTCATCTGGGTTATGCTGTCCGTCAGCATCTATCGTTACTACCACATCTTTTTTTAAAAACTCTCCCTTTCTATGCTTTTCAACAATAAAATAAAAACCTTGCAAAAGCGCATAGGACATACCCCTGTTTTTTTTAAGCGAGATATAATGAATGTTGTTTCTCTTTTTTCTCCAATTTGACACTAAAAAGTCTGTGTTGTCCATAGATCCATCATTAACTATTACAATATAATCTACTCTCCTTTCTAATTTTTCAAGTACTGCAATAACATTTTTCTCCTCATTAAAAACCGGGACTAATCCTATTATCATATAGTTAGATTAAAAATTGGTTTCAGTTAGTTAATAGATATTGTTATAAAAACAAGAAAAATATTTATGTATATAACTATTTGTTAAACACCTCTTTTAATATAACATTAGCGATATTTTCTGCTAAAAGTCTGTTACCCTTAGGAGTGCAATGTCCAAAGTCGCCCCCAAGCATATCTTTAAAATATTCATTGTAACCATCTCTATTTATCGCATCTTTAAATAACCTCTCATTATCAACAAAAATTACCCCCATCTCTCCTTTAAATATTTCCTTTAATTGTTCTATGCTTCGCACAGGATACTGAACATACACTAATTGTATACCTCTTTTATTCAGAATCTCCTTAAGTTTTCTATAGTTATAAGCTGTAACAGATGAATAATGTTTTGAACTTAATTCATATGCCCTTTTACTATATTCCTCTGCAAGTTCATATCTACCTATTTGATTGTAGATGGTGGCTAATCCTGCGAATAGCTTGTCATTCTCAGGATCTAACTCTATATTTTTTTTGAGAAGTTTTTCAGCCTTAACGTGGTCACTTTGGTTATTATAGAGTAAGCCTAATTGAAGAATCACCCAGTCATGCTTGGGGTTTAATTCAAGCGCTTTTTCAAAAAACCTCTCAGCCTTATAAATTTTACCCTGTTCATTGTAAAGTATCCCCAGACCAACACATGCCCAGTCATTCTTTGGATTTAGTTCAAGCGCTTTTTTAAAGAACCATTCGGTTTGAGCAAGATTATTTTGTCTTTTATAACTC
>JAGVOB010000122.1 GCA_020052955.1 Candidatus Omnitrophota bacterium
AATAGAAGAATTTAAAAAGGCGGGTTTTAAAAAGGTGTTTGATCCCTCAAAAATAGCCCTTATCCCGGATCATTTCGCTCCGAATAAGGATATTGAAAGTGCTACTCAATGTAAGCTTATGAGGGACTTCGCTAATGCCCAGCTCATAAAGCATTATTATGAAGTAGGGAGGATGGGCATAGAGCATGCACTTCTGCCAGAATTAGGACTGGTTTTACCGGGAGACCTTGTAATAGGCGCGGACTCGCATACATGCACATACGGCGCCCTTGGAGCATTCTCTACGGGTATAGGCTCTACTGATTTAGCTGCCGCATTCGCAACAGGAAGATGCTGGTTTAGGGTACCAGAGACTTTAAAATTTATCTATTATGGTAAACCCAATAAATGGATAAGCGGTAAGGATATAATATTATATACAATAGGGAAAATCGGCGTAAGCGGTGCGCTATATAAGGCTATGGAATTTACAGGAGAAGTAATATCAAACCTTGATATGGATGACAGATTTACAATGTGCAATATGGCTATAGAGGCGGGTGCAAAAAATGGCATAATAGTTCCCGATAGAAAAACAATAGCCTATGTAAAAAACAGGCCCACTAAAAGAAAATACACGGCCTACTCATCCGATAAGGATGCTAATTTTCACTCGGTTGAGGAATATAATTTGACAAAATTAGAGCCTCAGGTAGCCGAGCCGCCGCTTCCAAGTAACGCAACGCCCGTGGGTAACCTTTGTAATGTAAAGATTGATCAGGTTGTAATCGGCTCCTGTACAAACGGAAGGATATCCGATTTAAGAATAGCGGCGCGCATTCTAAAGGGAAAGAAGATTCATAAAAACGTGCGGGCAATAATTATACCTGCCACCCAGAATATTTATCTTGAGGCAATAAAGGAAGGGCTTATAAATATATTCGTTGAAGCCGGCTGTGTCGTATCAACCCCAACATGCGGTCCGTGCCTGGGGGGTCACATGGGCATCCTCGCAGAGGGAGAATCTGCCATATCAACCACAAACAGAAACTTTATGGGAAGGATGGGGCATTTAAAAAGCAAGGTTTACTTGGGGAGCCCTGCGGTTGCCAGTGCATCCGCAATAAGGGGCAAAATTACTCATCCCGAGGAGGTTATATGAAACTTCTGGGCAGAGCTCATATATTCGCTGATAATATAAATACCGATGAAATCATCCCGGCAAAATATTTAAAAACATTGGATAAGGCCATGCTTGGAAAATACTGCATGTCCGGTATCGATGGTAATTTTTCCAAAAGGATAAAAGAGGGCGATGTAATCGTTGCGGGGGAAAACTTCGGATGCGGCTCAAGCAGGGAACATGCTCCTATTGCTATAAAGGCCTCAGGGATCTCCTGCATAATAGCAAACAGTTTTGCAAGAATATTCCTTAGAAACAGTATAAACATAGGCCTTCCCATACTGGAGGTTAAAGAAAAGCTTAAAATTAATAACGGGGATCTGCTGGATATCGATTTAAAGAAGGGATTGATTCTAAATAAAACCACGGATAAAACCTTTTACGCGACGGCATTTCCGGAATTCTTAGAGGAAATTATTAAAGATGGCGGACTTATAGAATGGATTAAGAATAGGGGAGAGAAGAAGTGAAAATCCCTAAAGAGCGTGTAAAGATAGTTGCATTCTCCGATGAATTTAAAACCATCGGTACGGCTCATAGCTTCCCTGAGGAAAGATTTTCCGATTTTATAGACACGCTTCAAAAGGGATATATCTCTTTAACCGACGCAAAGGTCTATTCTGTACGCACCAGAGAGCTTTTATACGAGGCTAAATTCATGAAATTAAATCTGATATATCTCAAGGCTATTATGCCTCTTTCTGACTATGTAGAAAAAAAAGATAACCCAAATCAAACAGGGGTGTATACCATTGAATAAAAAATATAATATCGCAGTTATCCCCGGTGACGGTACGGGCCCTGAGGTAATAAGGGAAGGTTTAAAGGTATTAGAGGCAGTAAGTGAAAAAACCGGTTTTAAATATTCAACCCAAATATTTGACTTCGGCGGAGAGAGATATTTAAAAACGGGTGAGACCCTGCCTGATTCCGCAATAGAAGAACTAAAAAAATTCTCTGCTATATATTTAGGGGCTATAGGCCATCCTGACGTAAAACCCGGGATTCTGGAAACAGGTATTCTATTAAAAATAAGGTTTTCACTTGATCAGTATATAAATCTGCGCCCGGTGAAACTCTACAATGCCGAATTTTGTCCTCTAAAGGATAAAACTCCTAAGGACATCGATTTTGTGGTAGTAAGGGAAAACTCTGAGGGGCTATATAAAGGTATGGGGGAGTTTCAGAAAAAGGGGACTAATGACGAGGTTGCTATTCAGATCTCCCACAATACGCGCAAGGGAGTTGAGCGTTGTATCCGCTATGCCTTTGAATATTGCAAAAAACGCAATAAATCCAAAAAGCTTACCCTATGCGGCAAGACAAACGTTTTAACCTATGCATGGAACCTTTGGGAGAGAACATTTAATGAAATCTCAAAGGAATATTCGGACATAACCACCGATTATGCCCATGTGGACGCTACAACAATGTGGTTTGTGAAGAACCCTGAATGGTTTGACGTAATAGTTACTGACAATATGTTTGGAGATATCATAACAGACCTCGGTGCAATGATACAGGGCGGCATGGGTATTGCGGCAGGAGGAAATATAAACCCTAATGGCGTATCCATGTTTGAACCTATAGGGGGAAGTGCGCCAAAATACACCGGCAAGAATGTTATTAATCCCCTTGCTGCGATTTGCGCTGCCGGTATGATGCTGGAAAACTTAGGGGAGGAAAAGGCCGCTAAATCAGTTGAGGATACAGTCATAAAAGTGGTGACCGAAAAATTAAAATCCCTGAGCGCGGGAAAAATGGGTTATTCTACTACTGAGGTCGGAGATCTGGTAGTAAAGAATCTATAAAAATTAGAGATCCCCGATATCCGCAGTCAAAGTATAGATATCGGGGATAAATTCGCAGACATCCCGCATTCTGCAGGATTACACTTTATGTCATTTCGCTACGCTGGATTCCATAAAGTGTCTACTCATTTAAAATGGGTTATTCAACGCAGGAAGTAGGCGATTTGGTGGTGAAGAATTTATGAAAAAATCAAAAATCAAAAATCAAAAATCAAAATTACAATCCAAAAATAAAAATTTTCAAAAGAAAGAAAAATACAACGTAGCAGTAGTTGGCGTTGGTGCAGTAGGAATTGAGATGTTGCGCTGTTTAAGGCAACGCAATTTCCCTGTAAAAGAATTACAGGTCTTTGCGCGCTCAAACCGCACCATAGAAGTTGACCGGGAAACCTATGCTGTAAAGTCTATTTCTCCGGAGGCTTTTAAGGGGATAGATATTGCCCTTTTTGCCGGTACTGAAGGAGAAAAAGGCGCTGCCCTTACCTACGCCCCCGAGGCGATAAAAAAGGGGGCGGTCGTTATTGATAATGGAGCGGATTTCAGGATGGACCCTAAGGTACCGCTGGTTGTGCCTGAGGTAAATCCTAAGGATATAAAAAAACATACCGGCATAATTGCGAATCCTAACTGTTCAACAATTCAGTTGGTTATAGCCCTATGGCCTATTTATAATAAGGTAGGTATAAAAAGGGTAATAGTAACTACGCTTCAGGCATCTTCCGGCGCCGGAAGACAAGCGGTTGAACAGCTAAAGGAAGAGACTGTTTTTATAGTTTCATCGGGATTTAATAGCGTGCATGCAAAAACAGAAAACATGGCAATGCCGCAGCAGCTTGCTTATAATATCTTTCCTCATATCGGAGGTTTTTCCAAGCATGACTATACTAGCGAGGAATGGAAGCTGGTGAATGAGACCCGCAAAATTATGCACGACAGTAAGATTAAGATATCCGCGACCACTGTTAGGGTACCGGTAAGAACCGGCCATTCAGAATCAATTTATATAGAAACCTCAAGGCCTATTTCCCCGGGCAAAGCAAGAAGCATCCTTTCGAAAGCTCCTGGGATAAGCGTAATCGACGATATTAAGAACAACGTATACCCAATGCCAAAGGATGCTGAAGGAAAAGATGAGGTTTTTGTGGGCAGGATAAGGAAGGACCCGTTTATTAAAAATGGGCTATGGCTCTGGGTGGTATCGGATAATCTCAGAAAGGGCGCAGCGCTTAACGCTGTGCAGATCGCAGAATATTTAATCGGCTTAAAGAAATGAATCCTGATAAAAAAAGACAGAGTTGGACATCCAGGCTTGGTATAATACTGGCAGTTGCAGGAAGCGCAGTAGGGCTTGGAAATTTCCTGAGATTTCCTGTGCAGGCGGCTTCAAATGGCGGCGGCGCATTTATGATACCCTATTTTATATCCCTGCTCCTACTCGGTATACCGCTTATGTGGGTAGAGTGGACCATAGGCCGATTTGGAGGAGGTTTTGGCCACGGAACTGCGCCGGGAATATTTCATTCCTTGTGGGAGAAAAACAGGTTCATTAAATATTTCGGAGTGATTGGAATATTCGGGCCATTAGTAATCTTTATATACTACACCTATATAGAATCATGGACGCTTGGGTACAGCTTTTTTGCGCTTTTGGGAAAATACGAAGGAATAAAGACCCAGGCAGGTATGCAAAGTTTTCTGAGCGCCTATCAGGGATTAGAGAAAAACCAGTTTTTTAACAGTATTCTACCTTCCTATATTTTCTTTTTGATTGCCTTTATATCGAATATTGTGGTGGTATATTTTGGCGTATCAGGTGGCACTGAAAAGTTATGCAAGATTGCAATGCCTGTTCTGCTAATAGCGGGAATCATTATGACTATAAGGGTCCTGACATTAGGCATTCCTAATTTGTCAAAGCCTGACTGGAATTTGGTAAACGGCCTTGGATTTTTATGGAATCCGGATTTTTCGGTCCTAAAAAGCGCCAAGGTCTGGCTTGCTGCAGCAGGTCAGATACTTTTTACACTAAGCGTGGGAATAGGCGTGATTTTAACCTATGCCAGTTACTTAAAAAAAGCGGATGATGTGGCGCTCTCAGGGCTCACTGCTGTAAGCACAAATGAATTTGCCGAAGTAATCTTAGGAGGGAGTATAGTAATTCCTGCCGCATATGTATTTTTTGGCCCTGTTGAGATAGCAAATATTGCAAAGAGCGGCGCCTTCAACTTAGGTTTTATAACTATGCCTTTAATCTTACAGCAAATAAACTTCAGTGCCTTTTTTGGTTTTGTATGGTTTTTGCTTTTGTTTCTGGCAGGCATTACCTCCAGCGTCTCTTTGATGGAACCGGCTATCGCATTTATGGAGGATGAGTTTAATATTGGCAGAAAAAAATCGGTTATGATATTTGCAGTGATTTCCTTTATCTTGTGTCAGCCGGCAATCTTCCTTTTAAAACACGGCGTGGTAAACGAACTGGATTTCTGGGGAGGGACATTCTGTCTGGTTCTATTTGGGACGGTCGAGGTTATACTATTTGCCTGGGTATTCGGAATGGAAAATGCATGGACTGAAATCCATCATGGCGCGGATATAAGGATACCGGATATTTATAAATTCATCATAAAATACATAACCCCGCTATTTTTATTCCTTATACTAGGATTCTGGTTTATTCAGGAAGGAATTCCCACCATATTTATGAAGAACGTTGCATCTACTGACAAGCCCTTTGTCTTAGGAACAAGAATTGGGCTTTTTCTTATGCTTTTGGTTTTTGCGATAATGGTTAAAATCGCCTGGCGTAAAAAAAGAGTAAAATCCCGCAACAGTTAATCCTTAGCCTCTTACATACAATGCGAAATATCAAACTTATTATTGAATACGACGGAACAGATTTTTGCGGATGGCAGATCCAAACAAAAAATAGAAATAAATACTCCATACAGGAAGCTATCCAAAAGGCCTTAAAAATTATTTTAAAAGAAACCCTAATACTTACGGGTTCGGGTAGAACTGATAGCGGGGTGCATGCAAAAGGCCAAGTCGCAAATTTCAAAACCCATTCGGACATACCTATAGAAAAACTTCATAAATCCCTGAATGGTATCCTGCCGCACCAGATAAGAATAAAACGTATTGAGAGAGCCCCTATAAGCTTTAATGCAAGATTTGACGCTTCTTCAAAACTATACAGGTACACTATATTAAACAGCGAGGTGGGCTCTCCGTTTTGCGGAAGATTCGCCTTTTTTATGCCGAACAGGCTTGATATGGACGCGATGCGCAAGGCTGCAAGATATTTTATCGGCAGGCATAGCTTCAGCGCTTTTTATGCCAAGGATAAAAAAAGAAATGCTTCTTCAGCCATAAGGACTATTAAGAAGGTATCTATAAAAAAGGAGGGGGAACTCATTAATATTGACGTTGAGGCAAACGGATTCCTGCATAATATGGCAAGAAGGATGGCGGGTGCCATTTTACTAGCCGGATTAGGAAAGATTTCCCCAAATGACATCAAAAAATCTCTGGACAATCATAAGCTTTCACCAAAAAAGTACACTGCGCCCAGCCTTGGCTTATGCCTAATGAAAGTTAATTATTCTTAAAAGAGGTCTCTGAAAAACTCTCAAAGACTACACCAGAGACCTCTGATTACAGAGATTCTAAAAAGATTACAGAGATTTTCTCGACGATAAAACAATCTTTGAAATCTACATTAATCGCTGTAATCAAGAGAGCTCTGTATATTTTTAGACTTCTTCAGAGCTCTACTAAAATTCCCTGTAGACGCAATATAATAATGTCAGTATTCTGCAAATAGAAAATGTCAGGTATACTCACCCTAAAAAGGGGTGAGTAACGATG
>JAGVOB010000036.1 GCA_020052955.1 Candidatus Omnitrophota bacterium
AAAAAACCTGACATTTTCTATTTGCGTTTACACCCGCCAAGAATTTCATTGAATAAAACTCCTATTCACAGTACAATAATATAATTAGCTATTAGCGATAGAGCCCTAGAATTAAATATAAAAATAGAAGTGTTCCCTATTTCTATAATAAAATTAAGAGGAGATAGCGAATTATTTTGGAAAAAATAAGTCTGACCCATTTTTATGTATGTATGAAATATAGGAAGTGTCCCTCTAATGCATGAAATATAGGAAGTGTCCCTCTAATGCAGTGTCCCTCTAATGCCGATGCTTTGGGGGTATCTCTTGATGAGTTAACGGGAAAAAAGAAATTATCATAAATTGCAGAGTCACAAAGGAATGATAGATGATTTGTAAACAGATTAATTATAAAAGGCAACTTTTAACGCAAGTTGCCTTTTTATTTCTTTGCCTTTGTATTTTTTCCCCTAAATTAACATTCGCTAAAGAAGCTCTAAGTCCACAGGAGATCTATAAACGAAATCAAGAGGCGATTGGGATTGTTATTGCTATGGATAAAAAGGACAAGCCGATCGCTCAGGGCAGTGGATTCTTTTGTACAAGTGATGGAGCTTTTGCAACTAATATTCATGTTATTCGAGGTGCCGAGTCAGTTATTATAAAACTACAAAATGGCGCAATATTTATTGTTAACGAATTTATTAGTTATGATGAAACTGCAGATATAGTCATACTAAAGGTAAATGGAAAAAATTTACCACACTTAGAACTTGGAAATAGTTACGAATTAGAGGCTGGGGAGGAGGTTTTTGCGATAGGTAGTCCTCGCGGGCTAGAAAATTCTATTTCGTCTGGTATTGTGAGTGCAATAAGAAAAACCGAAGAAAAAGATTCTAGATTTATACAGACAACTGCAGAAGTTTCTCCAGGAAGCAGTGGTGGGCCTCTTTTTAATAAAGAAGGCAAGGTTGTAGGTGTTACTACGTTTATTGTAGGACAAGGAGAGGCATTAACATTCGCTGTGCCTATTGAGTATGTAAAAAATATCATGAGCCAACAAAAATCCGGAGGCCTTAGTAAAGAAACCGGAGTGGAAAACAATGAAGGATATTATTATTTCGCTGGTATTGTGGCTAGAGATGCAGAGAATTACGAAGAAGCTGAGAAATACTTTAAGAAAGCAATAGCATTAAATGAGCGTTTCGATAAACCATATTATGAATTAGCGGATATATATTACAAGCAGAAGAGATTTGAAGAACAAAAAAGTATTTTTGAAAAATTGGTTGGGCTTAGGCCTATGGATGCTCAGGTCCATCATAATTATGCTTTGGCACTGGAAAGTACCGATGAAGAAATCGAGGCAATTAGAGAATACAAAACAGCATTAAAGTTTGAACCTGATAATCAAGATGCCCTATTTAATATAGGTTTTTTATATATTTTACATGGTAATTATAGCGAGGCGGAACAGATTATTCAGAGCCTAAAATCGGTCAATGTTAGGTGGGCTAAGCAATTAGATAGACTTTTGAGAAAATTAATAGATAAAGACGGAGGTCAAAGATGAGATTGTGTCCGTTTTGTAAGGAAAGGATTCAAGAAGAAGCAATAAAATGTAAACATTGTGGAGAATTTATTACTAAGCAAGATGCGGCTAAAATTTCGCAATACAAATTCCCAAAAATTTGGCCAGGATATGTGCTAGGCATTTTATTTTTTATTATTGAGGTTATCGAAGCTATCTATAACCCTCAAGCGAGCCAAGAAAAATACTCATGGTGGACTATATTATTCTGGTTAACTGGATTGGTTTATTGGTGTATTTGCGTTTATAAGCTGCACAAGACAATCCTTAAAATTACAAACTCTGATTATCCAATTACGCCTGCTCAAGCAGTTGGCTACGGCTTTATTCCTTTTTATAATTTATATTGGATATTTAAATGGCCAAGCGAAGTCATCAATATGGTAAATGCTCGAATTGGTACAAAAAAGTTTAGACCTTGGGTGCCAGGGGTATATTTATTTTTATTTATTGTTTCTGGACGAGTGGATGGAACGATATGGCTAATTGGAACTTTTGCTGTTTTATCGTTTTTGATAAAAAGAGTAAAAATCAGTTTAACTATTCAACCAGAGCCTGTATCATATAGTGATAAAATAACTCCTATCTCGAGAGGGGTTAAGATAGCCATAACCTGTGCTGTTGCAATACCTGTTTTAGCCCTGCTTGCAGCTATAGCAATCCCCAATCTTTTACGAGCAAGACTTAATGTTAATGAGGCATCGGCAATTGCTATCCTAAAAGAGTATCATAAACAGCAGCAAGATTATAAAAAACAAAATTATACTTATAAAAACGTTACAGAGCTCGAAAAGAATGGATATCATTTTAAAGTTAGTTCTTTAACAGATTACACTTATGCGATTAAGGCAGAACCAGTAAGCCCTGGTGTTTCTGGAGTAAGAGTTTTTAGTGTAGATGAAACAGGCGTAATTACAACAGCTGATGGTAAGGTAGTAGAATATTTGCAAAAATAGGGACAGTGAACTTGCCCTACTAAAACGGACACTTAATTAACCCCATTTCTTCGTTCATACTCCACCGGACTGACATAGCCAAGAGTTGAATGCAGTCTCTTGCG
>JAGVOB010000102.1 GCA_020052955.1 Candidatus Omnitrophota bacterium
AGACCGTTGCAAAACCTTTGTTTGGCGCAAGTTTTCGATATCTGCCAAAAGATCTCTCGTCGAGACTAATCCACAAGGATAGACCATCCTAAACCTTCAAAGGATGGGTCTAAAGTCTCCGCCCGAGGCGGATGAGAGCGTTGAAAAGAAAAACTTTTTCAACACTCTCAAATTTGGTAGCGGGGCTCGGATTTGAACCGAGGACCTCAAGGTTATGAGCCTTGCGAGCTACCGGGCTGCTCCACCCCGCAGTGATCGTTTGCTTGAGCCGTTTCTTCCATAAAACTAACTAACTTTTTATTCCTTTGGTTCTATCTTAAGGACTATCTCGCCTTCTTTAACAACGCCGAGTGTTTCTCTCGCAACCCTTTCCTGATATTGCGGGTCCCTCTTTAGTTTCTCAGCCTTATCAAGAAAATCCTTATTCTCCTTATAAAACCTCTTTGTTTCCCTCTCTATAAAATTCTTCCTCTCGTTAAGCTCATACTTCCTGGCTAAGCCGGGAAGAAATACTATAAATACTGCTACTATACAGATAAATACATACGGCCTTTTTACAAAGGACAGAATATTTTTTATATGCCTAATTACCTGCATAAACAGCTCGCTTTCCCAGGGTTTCCTCTATTCTTAATAACTCATTATATTTTGCTACCCTATCCGTCCTTGAAAGAGAACCCGTCTTAATCTGCCCGACGCCTGTTGCGACAGCTATGTGCGCTATCGTAGTATCCTCTGTCTCTCCCGAGCGGTGGGATATGATAGCCCTGTAGTTATTTGAGAGGGCAAGTTTTATGGCGTCTAATGTCTCCGTAAGAGTCCCTATCTGGTTTACCTTTATAAGGATTGCATTTGCAACGCCGCGCTCTATGCCTTCCTTAAGACGTTTTGTATTTGTAACAAACAAATCGTCTCCCACAATCTGCACGCTCTTGCCTAGTTCATCTGTTAAAATCTTCCAGTTGTCCCAATCATCCTCCGCCAGCCCGTCTTCAATGGAAATAACGGGATACTTTTTAATAATACTTTTATAAAAATTTATCAAATCCAAAGCCCTCTTTCTGGCAGGCTCCTCGGCCTTAAGAATATAGCTTGAGCCGTCAAAGAAAGAAGATGCGGCAATGTCTAAGGCAATAAATACCTCTTTATGCGGGCTATAACCTGCCTTATCTATCGCTTCTATTAAGAGCTTTATCGCTTCCTCGTTAGATCCGAGGTTCGGCGCAAACCCGCCTTCGTCTCCTACGCTGGTAGAAAGATTTCTCTTTTTAAGGATGGACTTTAGATTGTGAAATACCTCTGCTCCCATTCTCAAGGCTTCTTTGAAACTACTCGCTTTTTTTGGAACTATCATAAATTCCTGTATATCCACATTATTATCCGCGTGTGCGCCGCCATTTACGACATTCATCATAGGAACGGGCAGGATATTAGCCTTTTTTCCGCCTAAATACTCATAAAGCGGTGCGCTATAGGCGCAACTTACTGCTTTGGCGCAAGCCAGCGATACGCCAAGTATTGCATTTGCACCCAGGCGGGATTTATTTTCAGTTGCATCTAAATCTATCAATAATTTATCAAGTTTCTTCTGGTCTTTTGCATCAAAATCCAAAAGTTTGGGCTTTATTATATTGGATATATTGCTTACGGCTTTAAGAACACCTTTGCCTGAATATCTTGCCTTATCGGAGTCCCTGAGCTCCAATGCCTCATGTTCCCCCGTAGACGCACCCGAAGGCACAGCCGCTCTTCCCAGAGAGCCGTCCTTTAATATTATATCCACCTCTACGGTAGGATTCCCGCGCGAGTCCAATATTTCGCGCGCTTTTATATCTTTAATTTTTGTATTCATCAATTTTTACTATATAAGAACAGCCTCTTAAAGTCAACTAAAAATTAAACGTTTGTCTTCTGCTTCTGTTGCTTAAAATCGTATAATAAGGAATTATTCTTTGTGCTCCGGAAGGTAACCGCTAATAAAAAAGAGGGACATCTTTCGAATTTAAATCGAGGATGTCCCTCTTTTTGGAGAAAGATACTTTATTCTGTGGTACTTAGATAAGTATTTAAGGAGGGGCTTCTTTTTGCTAAGGCTAAAATCCCAGCCCACGCTAAGATTATCCCCACAGTAATTACTGCTCCTAAACTTAAATCTTTTATCCAGTTCTCGGAAACGAGAAATAGCTCCCCATTCCACAGGTGATCAATTACACCAAACAAGCTTCCACCGTAGAACATAAGCATGAGCCAAAAGAGTCTTAAGGTTTTTTTACTCTTCCACATAAAAGTAGTAACAATAGCTGCCGTAGTCGGTCCAAGATAACACATTTCTTTTCACCCCCCTTCAGTTAAAAAGCATATACAAATGTTAAAACAACGGAATCATTCGCGTCTGTGTTAGTTCCGGTAAGTATTCTCTGATAAGCTAAAAGTGTTTGCATTCTTTCATTTGACCACCCAATGCCTGGTGCGACTGAAAAATAGTTACTATCTGAATCTGGAATTCTTTCGCCATCTTGAATTTTATCGCCCTGCAAAAATCCGTTAAGCTCAAGCATTAAATTAAAGCCTTTTGGAAGAAAATATTCAACTCCAAAATCATAATTTAGATATCTTCCATATCTACTGACTTACGCATAACCAATAGAAATATGGTATACTATATGCATGAGACCATACGGAACCCAAAAGCAGCTCGAAAAGCGGCGCCGACACGCCATA
>JAGVOB010000195.1 GCA_020052955.1 Candidatus Omnitrophota bacterium
AGGCTGAGGTTCCCGAATACTAACCAGAGGTAAATTATGTTTATGGGAAGATACAGATAAAGCGGCAGGTTTAGGGATGCTATGTCAGGATAGAAATAATAAAGGATTAAGCCTATTAGCAGGTTGGCAACCCATCCTGCTAAATCAATAATTAACTCTGCCTTTGGCGGGGCGTGTATCTTTACCTTGGAGAATAAATTTTTAAGCGTAGGCTTTTCTATCTCTACATCTTTGCCTAATTTTTTTAATACTAAAGCGCCAAGCAGATGGCCAAGGGCTTCATGGGCCACAATCCCTCCTCCGAAAACAGGCCTTGTTGTAATGTTGTTGAGCCATTCTTTGGGGAAAAGGTTGGCAAGGAGGGAATGAAAGATTCCTAGTGGGGCCTTTGGCTTTTGTATCTTTGCTACCAATTTCACTATATCCCGCACAACTTTATCAGCAGAACGATTAGAGGTATCTATTATTATGGCATCTTCAGCAACGCTAAGTGGACTTATTACTCTTCTTTGATCCATATTATCTTTCTCTTGTATTAATCTTGCAATGTCAACCGCACTTCTATGTAACGATGGAACATATCGCTCGGCCCTGGCTTCTTCAGGTGCCGATAAATATATCTTTAGATCTGCATCCGGAAATACCTCCTTACCTACAACATGTCCTGATACTATAACTTTTTTATTACCTCTCTTAAACGCCTCTTCTACAGTTTGTTTCATAATAGAAATCATTTTCTGTCGTATCTCAGGAATCTCGGCAACCTTAGGAACCGTCATTATAAAATCAGTGAATATTTGACCTTCGTAAATTGTAGAGGTTATATCAACTCCATCTACAAGCACTCTCCAGCCTCTTTCATCAAATTCAATCTTAATATTCGCGTCTTGAATAGCTCTAACTAAAGCTTCTTTATCAGAAATGGGGATTCCCTTTTTTAATGCGATAAAGGTAGCTGCTCTATAAAGAGCGCTATATTCTAACCATATTGCCTTTATATTCTTTGCCAAAATTTGAGCAACTGTTGACTTCCCTGAGCCCGTTGGTCCATCTATAGTTATAAGACAATTATCGGCATCGCGAGTCAGTACAATGTGATTATGTAAAATACGTTTTGCCATTTCCATATATATTGATATATCTTCTGGGCTTTTATAAATCGCATAACCTGTTATTGTGTCTACTCCATCCCTGTCTATTAATACATATTCTGAATTAAGTAAGGAGGGGAATTCTGTTCCGAATCTTACCAGTTGAACTGCTTTCCTAATTTTCCCAGTAGTTTCATCTAAAACATCCTTAATCTCTGCATATGTTTTTAGCTTAGACGCTACTTGAGCTATCCTCTTTATCAATTCATTTCTAGAAATTGACCGATATTCTTCTATGTTATTAAAACCAAATAGGGTTAACAAGGCTTTTGTCTTTACTATATAATTAGCTGCGGCAAAATGTGGTATTATACCTTGATCAAAACTGCTAGGAAATCTAACACCTTCCAATATTATAGGCTTACCGTCTAAGTCAACAAGGGTCCCTCCTTTTTCTAATTCTTTTTTTATTCCCGTATTGATTTTTTGGCCTGTTGTTTCATTAATAACGCCTATGATATGTCCATTCTCCAAAACAGGCTTAAAACCCTTGGGGATATCTGAGTATACAATGTTACCATTTCTTACAATCACTTTATATTTCTTCTGGTTTTCTAAATCCTCTATCCTAAATATATGATTTTTCTCCACTAACATAACTAACATATCTTTACCTGATACTGCTAGATAACCAATTAACTCTTCATCTATAATAGCACCCATATCACTTACGGAATTTATAGAAACATACTCAATACCCTGCTCTATTAAATAAAGGAGTTCTTTAGAGATAACGAGACTATTAAAAACATCCGCGCTCCCAGGAGTTTTATAACTTATCTCGCCGGAATTAAATCTAAAAATACCCCCCTCGCCGCCATTTTCTTCAATCCATTTATTAATCTGCTCTTCGGTAGCTTCTGGATATTCTGCTCTAAGGTCATCTCTTGTTGGATTTAAGCGCGGTACTCCTCCATCGGAATACGGCCTAATATTCTTCTCGCTTGAGCCAAACCAGTTATTATCTTTTAAGAAATCCGTGATGATCTCTTTATTTAACCCGCTGGTAAATAAAATAGTTAGAATCTTTCTGCCAAATTTTAGGGCATTAGCAATTCTTAACTCATAAAAACTTCTTAGCCTACCTCGTATTCTCAATGGCGCGACAAATCCCCTTATTCTAAATCTTTCCGGAACATTATAACCGTAAAACCTGCCAGCTGTTCCCGCATCCATCAGTATCTGGGCAAATTTACCTCTTCTAATAATTTCATATCCCTTCTTGTTCCAGTTCTGCTTCTTTTTGGATTCGACTTTTCTAAAATCAGTAACTTTTATCTTGCTTGGTTTGATTCTCTCAGAAGAAACCCTATTTGTAGCAATGCTTAATTCTCTTTTACTGTGTGCCTGCATTAAATTAACAAATTCTTTAAAGGAAATAGTGGGCAGGGCATCTGGATTAGAATAATAAGGAGGATATAACCTCAATAATAACTCTAATGCTTCCTTTGGACTCAAGTTTTCCGTTAACGCAAACAAATTGACATTTTCCCCTTCAAAATAACTTTCGGGATCTGTTAAGAAAAACTCTATCTCTTCCTTTGTATAGCCACTCCCTAATAATAATTTTCCCATTGCCGTCTCTTCTGCGGGTAGATCAAAGAATACAGTAGCCTCCATCATTGCTTCAATCGATCCAGCGCTAAAGTGAGCTAAATTTCTCCAAAATTCTAACTGCTCAGTAACAGGAATTATTCTAAGATAGGCGTCTCTACGCATGCTGCCGGGTAACGCTTTAAGCGGAGAGGTATCTCCTAAAAATTCATCTCTCATTATATTCCCGCCGGCGCAAGATGGCTCTCTGCCCCTAACTAAAATAGCAACCGTTTTTGCTCCTGGTGCTTCCATTAGCGACGCCATATGTACATAGAAACCATTAACAAGGAAAAAGACTTTGCCATTATTTACCTTAGGATGCTTTACAGGAAAAACATATTTATTAAATCCAATCTTATTCAAACCGTCATATCTACCATTTCTAAATATACCTTTGTCATAACCAGTGGCCCAAAGAGCTATAATTTCCTTTTCCTCTAAACCATAATTCAATAATTCATATGCTGGTATAAGAGGAGTTTCATTAAAAGGCAGCCCAAATTTTTCTTCAAATGCGGGAACATCGTAAATTTCTCTCAATCTACGACGATTATTATTATTAAAGGTTTTCCCCCCCTCTTTGGTTACGCGATATGCATAGGAATGATGCCTATGATATATATTCTCTTTTTTTATGTAGTCCCCGTCAAAAACCCTAACCCCTTCAACAGTATAGCCGAAATTAGCTATCCTTCTTAAAGTTTCAAGAATGACTTCTTGATTAAAACCACCACTCGGTTTTAATAGAAAAACGCTCTCAGAGACTGTTGTTATCGGATCACTTACTTGGGTTACTGGCATAATCTCTTTTTTGCCAGGAATATCTTCTTCAAATATCGAGTCTACTATTCTTTGTGCCTTATCCTTATCAAATAAAGCTATGGTTGGCTCAGTGAGAAACTTAAGCCTATCATCGTTATTTATTAATTGCTGAATTATTTCTCTGGTTGTAGGTTCGCTAAGACATCTTTTCAAAAAGTTAATTATGCCCGGAACTTTATTGTACGTCCAAGCATTCTTTATCGGTTGAATGCGCGTTAAAAATAAAGCCCAAATACGCATTTCCGTAGCATCCATATCCTGCGTAACTAAATTCATTATCATATTAAGCGTTGCGTTACTTATACGCATCTTGGATAACATTCTTTGAGGAACCTTGATGGTGCTTTCTTTTTCTCGAATTCTAAAAAGAGCTTGAGCTTCCTTAATACCTTCATACGTCTCACTAAGTAATTTGGTTAAAATTTGACTATCTTCATCATCTGCTAGAATATCCTCTTTTTTTAATATGAGCACACCTTTTTCTTGCTTATACATAACATCCAAATAGGTAGCTAATCCCATTTTAATCTCGTCATCGGTATCTATATTTTTCCCGTGTAATAAAATACCTAAAAATTCTTCTGCTATCGCTATTTGTTTCCAATAATATTTTCGTTGTATATCCACCAAAGGTTTCTTATTCATTAATTCTTCACTTGATAAATTAGCGAGTTCTTTTAAAAATGCAAAGCTTAGACTTATAAATCTCTTTCTAAAATCTATATATAAATTAGTCTCATCCGAAATTTCTTTTCCCAATCTAAACCTTGTTTTAGATTTTAGAGTATACATAATTTTAGACAGATCGGATGACCATTGCATAGCTATATCAACTAAATTTTGTATGTCAGGATGCTCATATAGAACTTCATAACAAAGTGAATTTATATCTGCTTCTTCTGAAACTAAAAGATTTTTTCTTCTTAATACATTTACAATGGGTGCCCCGGCTTGCACCCTTAAACTATTGAAAAGCCCTGAAATTTCATAAAGTATTCCTGTCTCTTCAGTAAATTTGATATTATCTAAAATATCTTGGCGCGTGCATTCAGGATCAAACATAATAAAACCAATCTCAACGTCTACGCCTATCTTTTCCCGCAAAATTCTTATCGCCTCTTTTTGTACCTCAGGGCTAACACCTTTATTATACCTCTTCAATTGTGCCGCTGAGCCGGACTCTACGCCAACAAAAACCTTCTCTAGCCCAGCTTGTTTTAACAATCTAAAAACTTCTATCCTTGCTCTCCTCATCATCGTTTTTGCCCTTATAATCTCATCCGTATCTCCTTCTTTTATATCATCTTCTGAAGTATATATAGCATCGGCTCGGCAAGAAATTCTAAACTTTAAATGGATATTATTATTAATTATTGCCTTTGCTAATTTCTTAATCCTTTTTAATCCCTCAATAGATGTATCGCCGATAAATTCCTCATCAGAAAATGTAAAGCTTTTGGCCCCAGCCTCCTCAATTATCTTCATATCCTCAATAATCTGCTTTATAGGTCGAGGTCGCCACCTTTCGCCTCTTCTGCGCCCAGCCAATAGAAGCTTAATTGGACAGAATAAACAATTCGCCCATTGACACCCCCGGCTCGCCTCTATAAAGATTTGGGCATTCTTCTCTATAAGTTGTTTAATCGCACTTCTATCTGGCATAGCAAGTTTCGTCATATCCATCATCACTGTTTTGTGTTTAATAAATTTGCCATTTTTGTCGAGATAGGCTATATTTGAAATGTCTTTTTTATTTATCTCTCCCCTCACATATCTAACTATATCTACTATAGCCAAATCTCCCTCTCCAATTACCACTATTGCATCGGGATAATATTCTCGCAATAATCTTTCGGCAAGATATGTTGACACTGTATTTCCAAAAACTACAGTAGGCATCTTATCTTTTGGTATACGCTGCGTTAGTTTAAGCAAAACTTCTTTCATTGTATCTGCAGTATATGCAGTAAGGCTAAAACCAACTATATCCTCTGGTCCCATCTGAGCAACTGCTTCTACGATTTTATCAACTGTTAAGCTATGGTCAGCATACATATCAAATAAGGATACATCTACCGTATTTCCAAGATGGTGTTTCAGGCTTCCTGATAATGCAGACAAGGCAAGCGTTTCGCCATAAGCAGGTTGTCGGGAAGAACTAAAACCTATCAAAGCTACTTTTTGTTTTCCTCTAACTTCCACCTCTGTTTTAGCAATGTCTTCTCGTGGGGCCTTATAGTGAGTTTTTTGAAGAGATTGTATTAATTTAACCAGCGGATAAAAGTCGGATTTTTCTCTGAAGCTCGGGAATATGGAAATAACGGGCTCTAAGACAGCCAGGCTGAGGTTCCCGAATACTAACCAGAGGTAAATTATGTTTATGGGAAGATACAGATAAAGCGGCAGGTTTAAGGACGCTACGTCAGGATAGAAATAATAAAGGACTAAGCCTATTAGCAGGTTGGCAACCCATCCTGCTAAATTAATAATTAACTCTGCCTTTGGCGGGGCGTGTATCTTTACCTTGGAGAATAAATTTTTAAGCGTAGGCTTTTCTATCTCTACATCTTTGCCTAATTTCTTTAATACTAAAGCGCCAAGCAGATGGCCAAGGGCTTCATGGGCCACAATCCCTCCTCCGAAAACAGGTCTTGTTGTAATGTTGTTGAGCCATTCTTTGGGGAAAAGGTTGGCAAGGAGGGAGTGGACGATTTGTGATTTGCTATTCATCCTAACTCTTGAATCAGCAACTATAGCCGGATGCCCTGTTCTTATTAGAATTAAACCGTCTGTTTCTTTAATCTCCTCTGGACTAATCGGGCTCCACGCCCTGGATATTTTTCTTGGGTGAAGAATGTTCCATGTATCAAAGATAACAACTTTTTTATTCTCTATTTTATCAGGCAGATTTTTTGTTTTTTCTTCATCGAGTGCTCTTTTAAACTCCTTCTCTGCAGTTAATATCAGAAGTCCATCTATTCCATTTCCAAAAACCTCTTCGAGGCTTTCTGTAATTTTAATACGTGTTTTACCGCTAAAATGCGCTCTCGCCTGTTTTCGTACAGCGCTGTCTGGGTCATAAGCCACTACAATTGCACCTTTTTGCCGAAGCTGATTTACTATCTCGATTGAAAAGGAATTATCTATACTCTGCTTTCCCGCCTTATAGGCAAGTCCAAATACTACTATAATTCTATTGTTTATACCTCCTTCATAAGCAGTTTCTAATCTTTCAACGACTCTTTCTTTTTGGTGCCTATTCGCCCCTTCTATTTCGGAAAGTAATCTTAATTTTGTTATATCGTCTATTCCTTGAGGCTTAGTTAACCGTGCAACATCCTCTTCTTTTACTAATTGTTCACCTATGTCTGTCAATATATCTACTGCGGGTAGAAGATATGGTCCGCTAAGTCCGGGTCCAGCCTGAAAGTATTCTTGACCAATTCTTTCATCATAACCCATCCCTCTTATAACATCATCTACATTAGCCCCCTCTTTTTCTGCTATCTCTGCAACAACGTATACAAAGGTCGCCTTACCAGTTAAAAAGGCCAATAAGGCAAGTTTATTGAAGGCCCACGCATATCCTCCGAATAATAATTCATAATAACCCTTTTTAACGCATATATAAATAATAAGGACATAAAAAAATAATCTATTAAAAACTATCCTAATAAAGTTTATGAGTTGTAAAACAGGCCTAGATTCAACTACGGGCCTTCCAATGGAAATATATTTAAAACCTGTTTTTTTGATATCAGCTGTGTTTAAGAGATTTTTTCCATCGAATATAATTTTATTTTCAAGAATATTGCCGACATTTTTTAATTGTTCTCTGTCAAATCTAAAATCACTCCATTCAGCTGTGATTGCAACAGCGTCACTCCCTCTAAGCACCTCATCCATATTATCAAATATTACTATATCCAAATGTTCTATTTTTTCGCTCAGCCCCATTTCTTTCAACCTTTGAAGGGCATTCTCTCTTGCACCCGGATTAGGGTCATACGCCCTAATTTTTTTGCCAGCTTCTGCAAGATGTTTAATTATATCAAGTGCAGGCGATTCCCTCACATCATCCGTATCTCCTTTAAAGGCAAGCCCTAAAATAGCAACTTTGGGATCCTCAATCCTTAAGCGCTTAAATGTGCTAACTATTTTTTCAGCAAACCTTACTTTCTGTCTTTTATTAACATCCGATATCTCTTTAAAGATGCCCTCATGTACATGGAGGTCGCTTGCCATTTTTGCAAAGGCAGAAACATCCTTTGGGAAACAGGAACCTCCAAATCCTATTCCTGCATTTAAAAATGCGCGCCTTATTCTTCCCATAGGTGCTTTTAAACCATACTCCCTCTCCCAGGAATCCTTTAATGGGTCTTCTCCAACAAAATCCGCTACTTTGGTTATATCTAACCCTAACCTCTCAGTAAGGAGAGAGAGTTCATTTATAAATGATATCTTTAACGCCAGGTATGAATTCGATGCGTACTTTATCAGTTCTGAGCTTCTTAAATCAGTAACCAATATCTTCCCCCTAAATGGTTCATATAGTTTTCTCATCTCTTCCTCGACATACTCATCCCCTTTTTCAATCCCAATAACAATTCTGTCGGGATTTATAAAATCCCCAACCGCTTTACCCTCTCTTAGAAACTCTGGATTTGATATCATGTGGATATGTACGCGGGGCTCGCCAATATAACTACGTATAATTTCTCCTAACTTTTCCGTTGTTCCGGGCGGCACAGTAGATTTTACAATTATAATCTTATGCATCTCTTCCGCGTCTTTCAAGGATTCCCCCATAACACTTAAGGAATTACCTATTGTTCTGGCAGCTGCCCATACAGCACTTAAATCTGCTGAACCATCCGTTCTTGATGGGGTTCCGACAGAAATGAAGATACGATTGCTGTTTTTGATAGTTTCTAGTACCTCAGGCAAATCGGTTTCTGAAGGAGGATTATTTAGGATAAACTTCAGCCTGCTGTTAGTCTTATCTTTTTTATCAGTATTTTTTTCTATCAGTTCTTCAAGAGCAGGCTCATATATGGGAACCTCACCTTTATCCAGTTTATCTATCGTTTTAACATCAATATCTATCAAACTAACTTCATGTCCTTCATCTGCGAGGCAAGAACCAGTAATCAATCCGACATAGCCAGCACCAAAAACACAGATCCTTGGTTTAACAATTTTCTCTGAAGATAATATGCCTCTAGAATCGCCCGACATATCGACCCCTTCCACATCATCCATAATCCGTTTAACCTTAAGTCTAAATAAGTTAGTAGTTTTATGCTTAGAGTGCCAAAAATCAATAAACTTGGGTAAGTCTGCCATTAATCGTAATTCTTCCATTGACAATCCAAAATTCTCTATCAAATTTCCTAAGGCATCATAAATTCTAGCTTTTCTATCAGTTAAGTCAGAAATATTAGAAAGTGGCATCCTATAAAGCCTCTTGTCTGAAAAATCAATTGTGTCAGGGATTTCAATGATTATTTCCTTAGAGGTTCCATCTTTTTCAATATACCACCAGGTACTTGCGACATATCCGTCTCGTACCTTGTTGTATTTGGTTCCCCTTGCCAAATGAAGCCTATAGGCTATGGCGTTTTCGCCTATTTCAAGTTCGGATTTATTGTCAGATTGTATATCTATTGCTATGGCGCCTTCTCTTAGGATAAGACGAGTGTTTTTTATATCCCTGGCCAAGGTACCCTCGCTACTAATAATATCATTATCTATATCATCTAAATAAGAACCCGTTGAATCAAGTGTGAGATTATTTAAATTCCTAAAATAAATTGCTTCTTGCCTTGTTCTTACTAATATGTGTAACTCTAGCGCCAACTGCACAAGTTTTGGATCTCTTATATTCATTGCCCGCAACTCTCTCATTATCCCATTCAGCATAGCCTTAACCTCTGCTATATCTCTTATAAAATTATCTTCTAAGACTAAAATGTCATCACTCAAAGGCTGTGCATTAAGAGTTATTTTATAGCCTTTACCTAAACGCCTATTTAAGAATGTAAGCCTATCATTTATATTGGCAATAAGGGTTTCTAATTCTTTATATAAACCTTTCTTGTAAAAATAAACCTGGCGCATTGTTTCAATTACATCTAAAGTAGCACCAAAATTTTTAAATGGGGCTTCTTTACCTTTTGAAACGAAGGCAACAACATCTCTACCATACTTTATCCTTAGATACTGTCCAATATGATAATAAGTATCCCTTAGTTCGTGATACGAACCATAGGGGCTACTAACTTCTTCCAGCTCTTTTGATATAGACGGCCACCTCGCTTTATAATCCTCTGTAATCGCCTCATCAGTTAAATATGCCCCTTCTAATATTAGGGGTCTTAAAATATCGCTTGAAAAATGTGGAAGCGCATTCCAGGCAATATCTACTTCTCTAATATATCCCTGGGAAATAAGCCATACAAGGTACCAGTCCTCCTTTGCGATATTTTCACTTACATTTCTTAAACTACTCATCCACGTATTCCTGTTTTCCACAATCTTTGATTCCTCAATTAATTTGTTAATTTTGCCTTCTCCATATTTTCTATATAGTTCTTTAAGGGCTCTGCCAGAGAGTAACATTTCAAGGTCCTGCATAAGCTCTGGTCTTATATAAGTTTCGTATAAATTAATCCCTATAAATAAATTTCTTAGATTTCTATGCGTAAGCTCGTTTATGAATCTTTCAAATACCCTATATCCACCCTTTTCCATAAAGGCGGCTATTCTGCTTTTTTTATCAACAACAAACCAGCCAAATGTTCTCGCCAGATAATCTGTAATTTGGTCTATTTTAAATACAGAACCACTGACAACAATTGGATAGGTTTTAAGTTTTTTTGCAACCTCTCTATTAAAATCCATATTCAATTCCGCATGAACCAAATCATTAGGCACAATATGAAAAGGCTGGGGCCTTATTTGTCTTTTTTCGCTAACATCAAAACCCTTTATATATGCAATAAAATCAAGCGCCTCTTTATCATGCCTTTTTATAAGAGTCGGGGCTGTATGCCTAATCATTGAGAAAGCAATTTCCATAGGTTCAAACAATTCTATACTGGATTTTGATATACCGTTAAACGGTGAAACCCCTCCACCCTTTCCTGCGGCCGGTATGATTACTTTGTAAAGCTGTGTCCAGAGTTCGTCCACAAGCATTTCAAATGCTGCCTCGTTCTCTTTGGACAATAAATCAGGCCTTCCCAATTCCTCACACCAACCTCTAATAGAGAGTCTGAGTAGGACCTTAAGGGTTCGCGTAGCTTCCACATGAGTAGTGGCGTAATCTTGGCTAAGTTTTAACTCAGGGGTTATCGTCAATACAATATTTCCTCCAAATATTATCGCCTTGTATTTATCTCCTGCTGACTCTGATAAATCTATAACCTTGTAAGCCTCTCCTTCTCTTAATAATCCCTTAAATATACCATTTTTATTGACAGGGATTAGCCCTTTCTCTATTGCATATAACATCTGTGCAATTGCTATCTCAGCCTGGCTCTCCTTTACACTAATAAGATAAGTATCGCCTGCCAATTCTGGATTCGCTAATAATTTTTGATACGCCGCTTCTTCATATTTTGCAATGGTAATTAATCTATCACGAATAAACACGTCATGTTTTATTATCGCTAAAAACCAGCTTGCTATTAATACAAAAGGAATGATAAGAGGCCAGAAGAAGGATTTTTCGAATGCGTGGATAATAGGGTCTTCAAAGTGAGAAGCATCCAGTTTCATAAGCGGTATATGCAGGAGACTGTGCAATAAGCCATGAAGACGAATAAAGATGTTGGAAGATTGCAGTTCTTCTCTAACATTAAGGTTAGCCTTATTCCTAATTACTCTTGAGAGAAAGACTATACTATCAATTACTACCGATAAGCCTCCTAAGATAAGAACAGATAAGCCGAGATATGAACTTAAAACAACAGTGACTTCCACTAACATACCTATATATAAAACGTCAAATATATCGCCTTTATAATCTATGTGCCTGAAATCTTCAGATGTGCCACCAATTTCTTTCTCAAGCTCTGTTTTGGCGGCTTTTGCGCGGGCATCGTATTTGCCTTCGGCGCTTGCAAAATGAAACACATAGCGGTAGGCAAATTTGGATATGTTATCGTTATCCGCGTTTTGCTCATATTGTTTTAG
>JAGVOB010000011.1 GCA_020052955.1 Candidatus Omnitrophota bacterium
AACATTTGTGCGGGGAGTTTGATTTGTCCGAAATTGCCGGTCAGGAACAGGCAAAAAGAGCGCTGATTATTGCAGCTTCCGGCGGACACAATCTATTGACGTTGTAGACGCAATTGATACAATTGAGTTTGAAATAGAAAGGGAATTGCCAAAAGTTATTAACCAACACAAGTGGATATATCTTTAACCTTATAAAGATTCTTTATTTGATATATTAGCGTCTAACAATACCCTAGATAGCGTTTATTCCCCCAAATCGCCTCTGGTTCGGATAGGGTCGCCAAGCAAATATGAAAGGAACTCTTCCTTTGGTAATGATTCGCGCTCATAAGTTTGCCAACCTAAATCATATACCGTCTTCATGTTCCATATGTGGTGTTTATGCAAGCTCTCCATATCTAAAAGGAATATAGCACCTTTATCCTCTTTGCTTTCAATTATTTTAAAAGTTTTTTTATATTTTTCCGGTGGATATTTTTTCCTATAATGCTCGATGCTTCTCTTTCTGGAGAGTTCTTCTCTGAAATACGAACTCCCAAAATACGCTGTAATCAGTGCTGCTATACCAATCGCTACTTTGTTAAAGTTGTCTGAAATAGTTGCTAGCGTTTCGTGAGGGAAGACGAGATGAGCAAGTATGAAAAGGATTGAAAGAATAACCAAAATTACTACATTATTAAAAACTCGTTTTAAAAGGGTTTGCATACATGCAATTATAGCTCAATTGTCATTGATTAGTTTTTCTCTTGCCCTTACTATCGTCATCTTTATGTATTTTCGGTATAGGTTTGTAGACGGCTTTAATTAAATTTATCAACCTAAGTCCTTTTTCATGAGCTTCGCTATCACTCAGTTCCTCACCAAACTCCTTTTTGTATAGAGCCTTAAACTCATCAACTGCTTGTTTAGATAACATAGTTAATCAGTTTTTCCTGATTACCTCACCTCTTTTTAATCTTATTCCATATTGAACCTATTACAGCCCAAACTAAAATTCCTCCAGGTATTAACAACCACCAATTATAATCTTTATCTGAAGTTGAAGAATCGGATACATTTTGTGTGTTAGCGATTAAGGGGGTGAAATTAAGCGTTTGAGAATATTCTTTCCCTGAAAAATCCCACCCTTTCAAAGCAATAGTTGTTGGTTCTGTATAAGATAGTAAAACTTCTCCGCTTGGAGGTTTATTATTTGTATTTAGATAGTCAATAAATTCTTGAACTCCTTCTACCTTTTCCAAGCAAGATAAGTCATATTTTAGATATTGGCTAGTTTCCAATGTAGTAATTTCTGCATTTAATGAAGGCGTTGGCTTTGGTAAATCAACAGTCCAATAAACGATACTACCCCACCTCTCACTATTTCCTGTTTTCATATTTACATACCATCTGCCAGGGGCAAGGTTTTTGAACATATAGTTGAGTGAAGTTGTATCAACTAAATTACCAGGGTCTCCGCCTGCATATTTATTTGCAACAATGCTGAATCTATCTCCAGTTGCTGGCTTATCCCATGTCATGTCTAAATCGTAATTGCACCAATTCTCTGAACTAATCTTATATGTCCAATTTCCATTTTCTGGAGTGATAGGAGCAGGAAGAATATATCTTGGAGCCGGAGGTGCAACATAACCTCCATTATGACAATGGTATTCACCATAGCAGTAGCTTGTATAACAATTATGGCAACCATAAGCGTCTGTCCTTCCAGAATGAGCGTAGGCATAATTGGTAGAAGAAACAAAAAATAATAACAAACAGAATAATACGAAGCTATTTTTCATATTGTGTCATTTATTCAATGGTATATTCATTATCTGATGCCCAATTACTTACTGCGTCCTCTACAGTAGGGGAGTTCATATCAAGAGTAAATTCCCAATCTCTACCTTCGTCATCAGTGTCAGAAGCATAACCACCATCATCAAATTCAGCATAGAAGGATAAATACCCACCATTGTTAAAGTGTAGCGTTTCTAAATAACCGCTTGATATATCTGCGTCAAGGTCATAACAATTACTGTAGTCATAGCAAGCCTCTACTGTTTCAGTTCCGTCAACATAGTCTTGTATATCGTCCCAATAATTATCAATTGCTTCATCATAGCTAATTGTTTGAGATGAGTCCTCATCATAGTCACTATAACTGCCTGCACTACTGTAATCAGAAGAACCGCCAAATAATCCCCCTAATACCTTGCCTCCAAACCAAAGCCCACCCCCTATTAGTAATAAAATTAAACCAAGATAAAGCAAACCTTTTATACCACTCCAAAAGCCAGTAGTAATACCCATAATTTTTTTATGAGTATCTTTATTTGGAAAAGTTAATAAGGCAAGACCAGCAAATAATAGAGTCCCCCACCAGACTCCAGCATACGCACTGAATAATCCGAAGCCTCCAAAAAATAAAAAAACCCACCAATTGGGCTTAAACTCCTCGTTCTTTTTCTCTGTTTCCATATTACTTACAAGCGTTCCATAGTCCTAAGTTCTTCTCTCTTGCTTCTTTCTCATACTTATTAAATTGCTCCAAGAATTTTGTTGGATATTTCTTGTAGCTAAATGCATAACCTTGTTTTACCATTTCTGAATTAACAAATGTCCCGTCTTGTAAATATATATATCGCAATAACCGACTGTATTTATCACGATTGCCTTGTGAACGGTCATCAACTACCTTTACGAACTTACCAGCTACAAAGCTACTCATTTTCTTTGTGGCTTCACTACCAAAGCATTGAACAGGTTTTCTTGGGTCTTTTGTTTCCGGTGTATCTATTGCGAGCAGTCTGACACTCTCTATTTTCCCTCTGACATTTACTTTAATCGTGTCTCCATCTACAACCTCCGTAACCTTAAACATTTTCTTTTTGTCCATCTCGGTTTCTTTATATGGTGTCGGGGTTGGTTTTTTTGTTGGGATTGTTGTAGGCGTTGTCTCTTTAAGAATTACAGGTGGATTCTCTACTATAGGGGGTGGGTCTGCAATTACTCCTCCACCATGACAATGTCTTTCATTCCAAGGCACACCCCAAGAATCACAATTCGTTCTACAATAATGACAACCATCAGCAGCAGTTCTACCAGGATGAGCTTCAACGCTTGAAGCAAAGACAAAGAGGCAAAACAATACAAGAATAAAACTTACAGCTTTCTTATACATTTATATAGATATATTTTACATCGTAATTATATTTCCACGAAAGTAAAAAAGCAACGATACTTAAAAGTTAAGTTCAATTTTTTATCAATGGGGGGACTACTACCTCAATGTCGTCAATTGTATGTAGCATATATAGTCAATGCCCATATACAACTTGGGGTATAATTAGGGTAGTATGTTCCACGCAGCTTGTAGAATTTGCATTTCAGACGAGAAAGAAGCTATTGAGACACGGTTATCTCAAAAAGTGCAGTATAGGACTATTGCAATAGAATTTATCAATGATTTTGATTGTGATCCACATTTGCTTGAGCAAAGCATAGGTAATCATGCAAAGAAACATCTTCCAAAAGAACTGACAAAGGAAGAACAGGTATTACTTGAAAGAGTTAGAAAAGATGAAGTAAGTATCGATGAAATACAGAGATTCGTTAGAGCAAAAGCGGTTGAAAATATGCTAATGAATCCTCATCGTTTGAAATTAAACGATGTTTTTCGGATGGAGAATCTACTACTGAGAAAAGAGAAAATGAAACAAAAGAGAGGATGGGATTACGAAGCTCTCTTTTCTAAAATAAAGTAAGGTTATAACAAATAGTAGACAATAAGAGACAATAGAGAATAATAAAGGAGAATAAGGTCTAGGCTCAAAGGGGCTACATCCTTCTATACATATTCCAAAATACTGTTTTCCGTTAGAATCACTAGAATTAGTTCTTGTTTCTTGATAGAAGATCCTTAATCTCTTTAACATACTGTTCTCGTAAGGCATTATCTTTTAACGATGCATAGAAAAGGTTTTTTCCTTTCAAAATAAAGTTCTCATAATCTAAAGGGCTATATGCCTCTACGAACAATCTTTGAAATCCTGTTTGGTTCATGTCAAGATAATACTGAATAATTTTTTCTTTTGGTAGATGCTTTACTAATTCTCCAACTACTTCTATTTCGTTTGGATAGCCAACCCCTAAGAATTCAGGTTCAGCATATTTTGAAGCTATGGCTAACGTCAGATAATCTGTAAGTCCTTCATCAAGAAAGGTATCAAGACTGTAGTCAGGACTATAAGAATAAAAATGCAGGTATTCATGTAATGTCGTATTTAGGTATGAAGATAGAAACTTATTGTCTTTCTCGTAAAATCTGACATATATTGTGTCCGGTGGATTAAATACACCATCCTGAAATTCTGCAGTTATTGGGTTTTTAAGAAAGTCTTGATAGTTTTGTTTAGCGGTTGTTAAATCCCTTAATGCACCATTTTTATAAATTATCTGTAACCTTAGGTTCTCCTCTGCCACCTTTTTATTCTCGTCAATAGAGGTTAAATCAGCCTCAATGCTTTTTATATTTGAATCAATCTTCGTTTTACCTTCTTCGCAGATTGGATCGTTCCCGATTTCGCTTTTACACTCCTGATACCAGTTGCCCCATTTAGCTTTATAATCTTCATATTCTCTTTGATATTTTTGCTTATCAGTTGGATATGAATTTACTATAGATTGGTTTGTTTGAATAATACTGTCTGATTCTTCAAAGTAATCATAAAGATAAGCGATGTAATCCTCAAATTCTTTTTTTAATTTTTCTTCCTCTCTTGTTTGATGCACAACATACTCAATCTCATTTAAAAATAAGGTATTGGGGGGATTTTTAGTTACTACCAAATGTTTAAACTCGGTAATAATCATCTTATTTGCTAAAACGGGTAGCAGAGATTCAGTATCATCTTTAGTTACCTTGTTTATAACGAGAGTTTTGTCGGGAAAATACAATAGATTTGAGTTTAATGCGTCTCCTTTTTGATTTTCTTGAAAATCTAATTGATACGGTATTACTATTGCTCTATAGAATGTGTCCTTGTCCTGCTTAGGAATTTTTAAAAAACTCAAGACCGCTCCTCTTTGCGGGTTTGATTCAACAATGGTGAAGTTATCAAGTGATGACGTTGCTATCTTCTTTGCAATTATTTCTGTTGAGCTTAATACTCCAACTTTAACCCTTTCTGTAGGATTATTGAGAGTTTCAATTGAAGTTTTTACTTCATTATTTGCTTGTTCTGAAAGAATATTGAAGACATTATTAGGAGAAATGACTAAAACTGCGAGAGGAACTATAAGAAGTAGCTGCATAACGATTGAGTATCCGGCAAGTAGTTTTTTTGAGATTGTTTTACGATACCGAACAAATGCGTATATTAGAAAAACTTCTACGGCAATAAGAAGAAATATAAAAATGAAGGAATAATTATAGCAGTTTGGAATAGCTTGTTGCGTTTCACAAGTAAATTTATTGGATAACAAATCAATAGGGTGAACTTTATTAGCTTCAGCACCTATGAAAATCTTTTCTGATAGGGCGAATGATTTAAGAGCATCCACATATTGTATGTATAGAAGAAAATTACCTATGGAAAAAATTATAAGAAATATAAATAACTTCTTATTGATGAATAATAATTTTAGGTTTTGCTTAAAAGGTCTTAGATGAATTTTCATGTGACTTATTGGTTGATATCTTTCTTAAGTAATTTAGAAAGTCTTTGTATATAAACAAAACTTACTCCTACCATCAAGCATGTAATTTGACTATAGTCAATAAACTTTTGGGTTGCAAGTGGTGATAATGTAGCCAATGGCTACACTAACAGAAAAGTTTGGTCTAAGAATAAGAGAATTAAGAAAGAAACAAGGATTGACACAAGAAAAATTGGCTGAGCTTGCCAAGATGGACTATAGCTATTTAAATCTAATTGAGGCGGGCAAAAGAAACCCATCTCTTAAGCGTGTTGCAAAACTGGCTCGTGTTCTTAAAATATCATTATCCGAGCTATTTAAGTTCTAGCGCATAACAATACTTAGTTCTTGCTTCATACTTCACCCCCTAAGGTATAATATAAACAGGAAAGAAGGACAGATTGATGGTTGATATAGACGCAACAACACATGCTCATTTCGTTAAACTACTAACGCTAGAAGAAAAGAAATTTCTTAATCTACATAAATCTACCTGCTTGTTGGGAAATGCAGATATATCATCTTATCAACTGTATACAGAATTATCTTTACACTTACACGTATATTATTACTATCCCCCTTATCTTGCTAAGAAATTATGGGAAAAACAATACGGAATACGATTGGAATATTTTGAGAATCAATCAGCAGCAAGAAAGCAAATTAAAAAAGCATACCTACCTGTAATAATTGGTATTAGGAAAAATAAATTAAGAAAACTGAAAAAAGTAGTGAATCAAAGTGTATACGAGAAAGTGTTATATGAAGCAGTAAAAACAAAGGATAAAAGAATAATAAATTATCTCAATATGCTTGCAAGTGATTTGAAGTTAAAAACTATACTAGTAAAAATTCCAAGAGAAAATAAAAGCTGGAAAGACTATCTGCAAGACTCAGAAATAAAAATACAGGAAAATCTTGAAAATACTCTTATACTTAAAAACTCTCAGCTTTCAGTATATGAAGATGGAAAATTATTACGACCTAAGAATGACAAAGGATATGGACAATTTTGTGCAAACTGTGGCATAGAGTTTAAGTCTGTTGTTTATAAAGACCTTGTTCATATGCGAAAGTATAATAATCAATTCGTTTGCAGTAAAAAATGCTACGACGTCCTATATCACAAAAAGGAGACTTCGATAAAAATAACCACACTTAGTTAAAGCTATTTCTTAACTAGCTTTCGTCTCTAGCCTCAAAAAAAATCAAGTTTTTTATCAATTCTTCATACTGTCCCAAAGGATAGATTATGGAGGAGATTAAGAAAGATGGAGCTTCAACTCCACAATATCACGCAGAAAAGTGCCCCGTATGTAATGGATTCGGAACTCTCAAATATGGAGCTAAAATCTGCCAAGCCTGTAAAGGTAAAGGTTATATTTTAGTGCCGAATCGTGAGGCGGAGGGACAGACGGAAGGGGGAGAAAATGAAGCCCGATAAACCTACTTCCGGTCATAAACCCTTAATTAAAAAGACCCTAGAAAAAAACTTTCAAGTTGAATACTTATTTGTTCCAAGTAAGGAAGCTGAACTAAGGGTATTACAAGCATACGAAATGGTATTTGAGGAAATAGACAAAATAGTTTTAAGGGAAAAGGGATATGAACAAAACTCAGCTAATAATTAAGTATTGTGATTTTATATGTGAAGCAATTGATGAAATGGGCTATTTAATTGACAAAAGAATGGAGCTTATTTATGCCAAGAAATATGGAACAGAAGAATTTGAAGTCATTGAATATCAGTTAGAAAAGGCAGAGAAAAAAATAAAAGAGCTAGCAAGCCAAGCAACAAAAATTATATGAGTAAGGATAAACAAATTTATGTATCGTTTTATGAGGATAGTGATTTCTTTGCAGAAGAAATTTACAACCCCAGTTTTACACCACAAGCTCAATTTATTTTACTTGATAAAGCAAAAGAAAGCATAGATATAGTATCTGGGTTTGAAGTTAATCTTAATGGAAAAATACAAAAAATTTCACCAATTAACTCCACTTTAATTGACAACAAAATAATTCTATTACCAAGCTCAATTGACAACACCATAGCAGAAGAAGAACTGGATGAAAAAATTGTATTCTTTATTCATCACTGGCTTGATATTGAAGAATTTCCTGAACAACTATGCCTAGCTTATATAAAAATGAGCTGGATATACGACAGACTTTCGGTAGTCCCCTATTTACGAGCTCTTGGTGATTATGGAGCAGGTAAAACACGATTCATTCAAACAATAGGATCACTTTGCTATAAACCTATGTTTCTGGCTGGTGCTACCTCTGATGCCTACCTATTTAGAGTTATAGAACTATTCAAAGGAACAATGGTAATCAATGAATTAGAAAGAGTAAATACAGATTTAAGCTCTCAAATAGTAAATATACTTAACAATGGTTATGAAAAAGGGATGGGGATTGGTAGAGTTGAAGGAGATAAAGTTAGAACACCAGTGGTATATGATGTTTTTTGTCCAAAGGTAATTTCTGCAAGAGAACCTTTTAAGGATTTAGCATTAGAAAGTAGGATAATCACTAACAGGCTATACTCTACTTCAAGAAAAGATATTCCTTTTGCATTAGATGATAGTTTTTGGAGTGAAGCCGAAAAGATTAGAAACGCCTTATTGGGTTATCGCTTTAAGTATATTGAAAGTCAGACCCGCAGAGACGCAGACCCGCAAATAAACCAAAGCAACGGCGGTGTTGCGGGTCTTGCGGCACTCTCCCTGAATGAGTCAAAGAAACAAGCATTGAACGATTTAGAACCTCGATTGAGACAAACTATGCTCCCTCTACTTTTCGTCATTCCAGAGGACAAAATGCAATCATTTATTAACTTCACAAAAGATTACCAAAAAGAAGCTATTGAAGACAGAGGCTTTGAATTAGAAGGCATTTGTGTTAAGACACTCTTTCAACTACTAGAAACTCAAATAGAAGTATCAGTAAAAGAATTAAGAACAAAGATAAATGAGGAACTAGATAGCGATAAATTTAAGATAACACCCCAGAAATTAGGTAAGATACTAAAATCACTTGGGTTAAAAACGAAGCCCGTAGGACACGAAAAAATTTCGTCCATAATCAAGAATGAAACCTCATTAAATAGATTGCGAATACGCTTTGGCATTTCTGACACTCCACAAAGTCCCGTAGACACCGCAGAACCGCAACATAATGACAATTCAATGGGAGGGGGTGAAACCAATGACGAAGAAACAAAGGGCTATAACCAATGATTATAGGAAAGAAATTCATAATTGGTTACAACCCTAGAGATTCACGATTTAAGTATTGCAAAGTATTCAAAAGTATTATACGCTGAATATATGGAAGAATATTACTCAACAAAACAAATCGCAAAAATGCTTGGCGTCAAGACTATTACTGTCAGACGTTGGATAACAAAGGGGGTTATGCCAGCCTTTATGCTAGATAAAGAATATCGTGTTAAGAAAAGTGATTTTGAGAAGTTTATGGCTGAAAGGAGAATTAAAAAATGAAAGTTGCTTTATACGCTAGAGTTTCAACTGAAAAACAAGAAGAAGAAAGAACAATAGATTCACAAGTTGCCGACTTGATGGAATTGATAAAAACAAACGGGGATGTGCTTATTGATAAATATATTGACAATGGCTATAGTGGCACTCTTTTGGCAAGACCGGAGCTTGATAGGCTACGTGATGATGCTTCAAAAGGATTGTTTGATGCTGTATTGTTTCATTCCCCCGATAGATTAGCAAGAAGATATGTTTATCAAGAAGTGGTAATTGAAGAATTGAAGGCAAAAGGTATACAGGTGATTTTCAAAAACCGTCCAATAGCAGAGACTCCAGAAGATCAACTCCTACTTGGTATGCAAGGCATTGTAGCGGAATATGAAAGAACAAAATTTGTGGAGAGGACAAGACGAGGGAGACTACACAGGGCAAGAAGCGGACATATTCTAGGCAACATCCCTCCTTATGGTTATATCTGTGTCAAGAAAATTGAATCAGAAACAGGCTACGCTTACTACAAAATCAATGAAGAAGAAGCGAGAGTTGTAAAACTTATGTTCAACCTTCTAGTAGAAAAGCAGACGACTACCTATGGAGTAATTATAGAATTAAACAGGTTAAGCATTAAAGCAAGAAAAGGTAAAAGGTGGGCAAAATCTTCTGTTGCAAAAATCTTAAGAAATGAGACCTATACAGGCACGACTTACTACAACAAGCATTATGGTGTTCCATCGCAGAGTAATGGAGACAATGGCGAGGTTAAATACCACAGAAGAAAAAATACGAGCCTCCGTCTACGACCAAAAGATGAATGGATAGCAATTCCCGCAGTTCCTCAAATCATTGATCCAGAAATATTTATAAGAGGTCAGAAGCAACTTGAAACAAACTCTCTTTTCTCTAGCAGGAATACTAAGCTCCAATATCTGTTAAGGGGACTTCCAAAATGCGGTAAAGATAGCCGTTCATATACTGGAGTTCCTATGCACGGAAAACCCTTCTATCGCTGTTCAGGCAAAAGCAAATTGGTTTCAGAGACAGGGTGCAAATCACGCTCTGTAAGTGCAAACATACTAGAACCTATTATTTGGGACTCCGTTGTTGAGTTTGTAAATAATCCTAAAATAATTCTTGACCAGTTAAAGAACCGTGGACAAAAACAAGCAAAAAGAGTGTCTAACATAGACTCTCAAATTATGCAGCTAGAACAAGCGTTAAAGAAGTTCAAGGTTGAGGAAGATCGCCTTATAAAAGCATATGCTGCCGGTATATTAACACTAGAACAATTGAAAAGACAGAACCAGGAAACACAAGAGAAAAAAGAACAACTGAATACAGAAAAAACTAAATTGTTAACTTTTAAATCTAAGCAGCAATTAACTCCTGAGGGGGTGAAAAGTGTTAAAATCTATTTAGATAACTTTAAGAAAGCACTTCAAAGATTTGATTTTGAAAAGAAGCAAAGATTTTTGAGATCACTTTTGAACGAAATAATAATCAATGAAAGACAATTACTTATTAGGGGTGAACTACCAATCAAGGCTAATGTTAATTTGTGTCCACAACCTATTGATGTATGGTCCTCCGGGAACGGGGAAAACCATGTTAAGTAGATCGCTGCCTGATATTTTACCTCCGTTAACTACGGAAGAAAGCTTAGAGGTTACAAGAATTTATTCTGTTTCAGGGCTTCTGCCCGTGGGGCAACCGCTTATTTGGCAGCGGCCATTTCGCTCTCCGCATCACGGAATTTCAACTGCCGGAATGATAGGCGGAGGAAGTAATCCTTTGCCTGGGGAGGTAAGTCTTTCGCATTTGGGAGTGTTATTTTTGGATGAGATGCCTGAATTTCAAAGAAACATAATTGAGAGTCTTAGACAACCGATGGAAGACGGAACCGTAGAAATTGTAAGAGTAGCAGGACACATTAAGTATCCTGCCAGTTTTACGCTTATTGCCGCAATTAATCCG
>JAGVOB010000161.1 GCA_020052955.1 Candidatus Omnitrophota bacterium
GAATTTCCAGGACTTAAGTCCCTGAAATTGCCTGCCCATAGGGCGAGCAATTTCTAGGGGCACTTTGATTTTTGCATTAAACCCTTATTTACTTTACAAGGCAATATATGGCTAAAAAAACCGAAACTCTAAAAGAAAAAAGTAGGCCTAGGCCAAAGGAAGTCACGAGCGAACCTTTAGAGGAGGCCAGAAGCGTTAATATATTTGATGCGTTGACCATCAGGATTGCATCTCCAGAGGTTATCAGGGCGTGGTCAAAAGGCGAAGTGAAAAAACCCGAAACGATTAACTACAGGACATTTAAACCCGAAAAGAATGGTTTGTTCTGCGAGAAGATCTTCGGCCCAACCAAAGATTGGGAATGCGCCTGCGGAAAGTATAAGCGTATTAAATATAAAGGTGTTGTTTGCGATAGGTGCGGCGTGGAGATTACGCTTTCCAAGGTCAGGCGCGAAAGAATGGGCCATATTGAACTTGCCAGTCCGGTTTCGCATATCTGGTTTTTCAAGGCTATGCCGAGTAAGATATGCAATTTGCTAGATTTGAGCATGAGAGAGGTTGAGAAGGTTTTATACTATGAAGAATACATTGTTATTGACCCCGGCGAAACACCCCTTAAGAAAAAAGAGCTTCTCACTGTAGACAAGTATGAAGAAAACCGTAAAAAATTTGCTGATAAATTTAATGCAAAGATGGGCGCAGAGGCGATCAAAGATTTGTTAAAAGAGATAGTTTTGGATAAATTTGCCTCAGATTTACATAGGCAGCTTAAAACAGCTAAGGCGGAGCAGGCCCAGAAGAAGATTGCAAAGGTTCTTAAGATTGTTGAGGCATTTAGAAAATCCGGCAATAAACCCGAATGGATGATACTTGATATTGTTCCCGTAATACCGCCGGACCTAAGACCACTAGTCCCTCTAGATGGAGGCAGGTTTGCGACCAGCGATCTAAATGACCTATATAGAAGGATTATAAACAGAAATAATAGATTGAAAAAACTTATTGAGTTAAATGCACCAGAGGTCATTATAAGGAATGAAAAGAGAATGCTGCAGGAAGCGGTAGATGCCCTGTTTGATAACGGCAGGCACGGCAAGGCAGTCGTCGGGCCAGGCAATAGGCCTCTAAAGTCATTGAGCGATATGCTAAAAGGTAAACAGGGCAGATTTCGTCAAAATCTACTCGGTAAAAGGGTTGATTATTCCGGAAGATCCGTAATAGTTGTAGGCCCGGAATTGAAACTTTCCAACTGCGGCCTCCCAAAAAAGATGGCATTGGAGCTATTTGAACCATTTATAATTAGAAGATTAAAAGAGAAGGGCCTCGTACATACCATAAAAAGCGCCAAGCGTATGGTTGAAAAAACAAAACTTGAAGTGTGGGACATACTTGATGAAATAATAAAAGATCATCCCATCCTTTTAAACAGGGCCCCTACGCTTCACAGATTAGGTATTCAGGCGTTTGAGCCGATTCTTGTAGAGGGGAAGGCGATTAAAATTCATCCCTTAGTTTGCACAGCATTCAATGCCGATTTTGACGGAGACCAGATGGCTGTGCATGTCCCCTTGTCAATAGAGGCCCAAATGGAGTCAAAATTCTTAATGATGTCAACAAATAATCTTTTTTCCTCTTCCGACGGAAGGCCTATCGTTGTTCCGTCGCAGGATATTGTGCTGGGTTGTAATTATCTGACTAAGGAAAAGGCGGGAGAAAAAGGAGAGGGCAAGATATTTTCGAATGCGGATGAGGTGATATTGGCTTACAATGATTATAAGGTTTCCAAACATGCAAAAATAAAAGTGAGAATAAACAATAATTTAATAGATACAACGGCTGGCAAGGTCTTATTTAATGAAATTTTGCCAAAAGGAATGGGATTTATTAATGAAGAGATCAATAAATCTAAGATAGGGGATATTATTTCCGAGATTTATAACAGATTTAGCCATGCGGATGCCGTCAAGTTTTTAGACGATGTTAAGGTCCTGGGTTTTGAAGAAGCTACGCTTGCCGGTATCTCAATAAGCATTAACGATATACAGATTCCTGTGCAGAAAGATAAAGTGATAGCGTCTGCAAAGCGCGAGGTTAAAGGCGTAGATGAACAGTATAGAAAAGGCCTAATTACCGAAGGCGAGCGTTATAATAAGGTTATAGATATCTGGACAAGGACGACTGACCAGGTATCTGATATGCTGTTTAAAGAGCTGGATCCTTTTAACCCCATATTTATGATGGCAGATTCCGGCGCCCGCGGTTCAAGGCCTCAGATAAGACAGCTTGCTGGTATGCGAGGTCTCATGGCAAAGCCTTCGGGAGAGATAATAGAAAGTCCAATAACGGCCAATTTCCGCGAAGGCTTAACAGTACTTGAGTATTTTATATCTACGCATGGCGCGCGAAAAGGCCTTGCGGATACAGCCTTAAAAACAGCTGATTCAGGCTATCTTACCAGAAGGCTGGTTGATGTTGCGCAGGATGTTATAATATCCAAGAAGGATTGTGGCACTTTAAACGGCATATTCGTAAGCGCAATTATTGAGAGCGATGAGGCTGTGGTTAGCCTAAAGGACCGGATTGTTGGCAGGGTTGCTCTGGATAACATAGTTGATATTATAACCGATAAAGCTATAGTTGAAGCAAATCAGGAAATAACAGAGGAAAAGGCTGAAGAGATTGAAAGACTGGCTATAGAAAAAATAAGAATAAGGAGTGTCTTGACGTGCGAATCTGAGCGCGGGGTATGTGCTATGTGCTACGGCAGGAATCTTGCATCCAGAAGGCTTGTAGAGCTAGGCGAGGCGGTTGGGATTATAGCGGCTCAGAGTATCGGAGAACCCGGTACGCAGCTTACTATGAGAACATTCCATATTGGAGGAACCGCAAGTAGGATTGTCGAACAGTCCTTCGTAAAGGCAAAGAATGAAGGATTGGTTAAATATCATAACCTAAAGACGGTTAAAACAAAATTAGGAGAGATAGTCGTATTAAACAGGAATGGACAGATAAGCATAAACGATGAGTCGGGAAGAGAATCGGAGCGCTACACAGTTTTACAGGGTGCTATACTGCAGAAAGAAGAAAACCAGCGCATTTTGAAAGATGAAATGCTAATAAAATGGGATCCATATACCTCGCCCATCCTGACAGAGACAAGCGGCAAGGTTAGGTATGAAGATATATTTGATAAAAACCCAGATCCTAAAAAGGAAGGTACAACGATGCGCGAGGAGCTGGATGACCAGACAGGCCTTATCGGGCGAGTTATAATTGATCACAAGATGGAATACCATCCCCAGATTATTATATTGAATAAAGATAATGAGATACTCGCTCTCTATCCAATACCGTCAGGTGCGCATATTGTGGTAAAGGATGGACAGAGCGTTGAAGCTGGCGGGCTTCTTGCCAAAACGCCCAGAAAGTTAATGAAAACCAGGGATATAACGGGCGGTCTTCCGAGAGTTGCAGAGTTGTTTGAAGCAAGAAGACCTAAGGATCCCGCAATAATAAGTGAAATAGACGGAGTAGTAAAATTTGGAACCACCAAGAAGGGGCAGCGTCAGGTTTTAATAAAGAGCGAGACAGGGATGGAGAAAGAATATGTTATACCCCCGGGAAAACATTTAAATGTTTATAAGGGTGATCTTGTAATGGCTGGCCATCAGCTTATTGATGGACCGATTGTGCTGCAGGATATATTAAGGGTATCTGGGGATAAAAAACTTCAAGAATATCTTGTTAATGAAGTTCAGGCTGTATATAGATTGCAGGGAGTAAGAATAAATGACAAACATATAGAAGTGATAGTGAGGCAGATGTTGAAGAAAGTAGAGGTAGTGGATTCCGGGGATACGGATTTTTTGGTTGGTATGCATGTGGATAAATTTAGATTTCAGGAAGAAAACCAAAAGATCTTAAAGAAAAAAGGAAAACCTGCCAAGGCAATACCGCTTTTACTGGGAATTACCAAGGCCTCTCTTACCACAGAGAGTTTTATTTCCGCAGCGAGTTTTCAGGAAACAACGCGCGTGCTGACAGACGCAGCTGCTAGCGGCAAGCGCGATGATTTAATAGGTTTAAAGGAAAATGTGATAATGGGTCATCTTATACCTGCGGGAACTGGTTTCCATGAACATAAGGATATTGAACTTGTAAAAGTCTTAGAGGAGGAAAAATAAGATTATATGCCCACTATAAGCCAGTTAATAAGGTTTGGCAGACATAGCGTTAAGAAGAAGACTAAGTCCCCCGCGCTCAGAGGTTGTCCTCAGAGAAGAGGTGTATGTCTTCAGGTAAGGACAATGACACCCAAAAAACCGAACTCCGCCCTAAGGAAGATTGCAAGGGTGAGGCTTACAAGCGACATTGAGGTAACATCCTATATACCGGGAGAGGGACATAATTTGCAGGAACATTCCATTGTACTTGTTCGCGGCGGTAGAGTTAAGGATCTCCCCGGAGTGCGATATCATATTGTAAGGGGCACGCTGGATACTCAGGGAGTTGCAAATCGCAAGAAAAGCCGTTCGAAATACGGAGCAAAAAAACCCAAAGGATAAGGAATATTAGGAGATTAAATGAGAAGAGGAAGGGCAGAAAAAAGAGAAGTAATACCTGATACGAAATATAATAATAAGCTTGTTTCCAGATTTATAAGTGCAATTATGATAAAAGGGAAAAAATCGGTGGCGCAGAGCATTGTTTACGGTGCCTTTGATATCCTCAAGGAAAAGACCGGTAAGAATGACCCTGTTGAAGTCTTTCAAAAGGCAATGGATAATGTTAGGCCGTTACTTGAGCTAAAAGCTAGGCAGGTCGGCGGCGCAACATATCAGGTGCCCATTGAGGTAAAACCCGAAAGAGGGATAAATATCTCTATCAGATGGATCAGAAATTTTGCTAGGCAAAGAAAAGGCAGAACGATGAAAGAAAGACTCGCTACAGAACTATTAGATGCATATAAAGGCGAGGGGTCTGCCGTAAAAAAGAAAGAAGATACTCATAAAATGGCAGAGGCGAACAAGGCGTTCAGTCACTTTAGATGGTAATGCTTGACATGGAAATAAAATTTGAGCTTATGAAGACTAGAAATATAGGTATAATGGCCCATATTGATGCCGGAAAGACTACAACGACCGAACGTATACTTTTTTTCTCGGGAAAGATACACCGTATAGGGGAGGTCGACGAAGGAACTACTGTTATGGACTGGATGGAACAGGAACAGGAAAGAGGTATAACAATTACCTCTGCCAGCACAACCACTTTCTGGGGAGAGCACCGTATAAATATAATTGATACTCCAGGCCATGTGGATTTTACGGTTGAGGTAGAGAGATCTCTCAGGGTGCTCGACGGCGGAGTGGTGGTTTTTTGTGCCGTTGGAGGCGTAGAGCCTCAGTCTGAAACAGTTTGGCGGCAAGCGGATAAGTACCAAGTACCAAGAATTGCTTATATAAATAAGATGGATAGGGTTGGATCTAACTTTTTTGAAACTGTAAAGCAGATGAAAGAGAGGCTTAACCCAAATTGCACGCCAATTCAGCTTCCTATGGGATCGGAAGATAGTTTTAATGGCATAATAGATCTGGTAGAGATGAAGGCAATGGTTTTTTCTGAGGGAGATAAAGGATTAAATATAAATATAGAAAATATTCCAGATGATTTAGTAAATAAGGCAAAAGAACATCATGCACATTTAGTTGAAAAACTTGCCGAGTTAGATGACGCTATTATGTCAAAATTTATACATAACGAGCCCGTAACAACCGAAGAGTTAAAGATTGTTATTAGAAGGAATACAATTAACCTTAAATTTGTGCCGGTACTATGCGGTGCTTCTTTTAGGAATAAAGGTATCCAGCCTCTCCTTGACGCCATATGCGATTACCTGCCCTCACCCCTAGACATTCCTCCGGTAAAAGGCGTTAATCCCTTAACGCAGAAGGAAGAGATTAGGACCGTAGATGATTCGGAGCATCTGTGTGCCATATGTTTTAAGATAATGTCCGATCCATATGTTGGCAAGCTTAATTTTTGCAGGGTATATTCTGGTGTTATTAGAAGCGGAGAATACGTATATAACTCGAACAAGGACGTAAAGGAAAGGGTAGGAAAGCTTGTAAAGATGCATGCCAATAAACAGGAGATTGTAGATGAAATATGCTCCGGCGATATTGGTGGATGTGTAGGTTTTAAAGAGACCAAAACAGGCGATACAATATGCAGCCAAAAACATCCGATTACTCTGGAGATCATGCAATTTCCTGAGGCGGTAATATGGATGTCTATTGAACCAATTACAAAGATAGATCAGGAAAAATTAAGTATCTCACTTTCTAAGCTTCAGGAGGAGGATCCAACATTTAGGGTTAAATATAACGAAGAAACCGGACAGACTGTTATCTCCGGGATGGGTGAACTACACCTTGAGATCATAGTGGATAGATTACTGAGAGAGTTTAAGGTAGGAGCTAATGTAGGTAAGCCGCACGTTGCATATAAAGAAACCATAACGAAGAAGACTACCGCTACGGGAAAGTTTATTCGGCAGTCCGGAGGAAGAGGTCAATACGGGCATGTTGTCATTGAACTTGAACCGGGGGATAAAGGTTCCGGTATTGTATTTTTGAATAGAATTACAGGCGGAGCTATACCTCGCGAATATATACCCGCGGTAAAGGAAGGTATATTAGGTTCCAGTAAGAACGGAAGCCTGGCGGGTTATCCAGTTATAGACGCAGTTATTACGCTGGTTGACGGGTCTTTTCATGAGGTGGACTCATCTGAACTCGCATTCAAGATAGCGGCTTCTATGGCTTTTTCTAACGGCGTTAAACAGGCAAATCCTATATTACTTGAGCCTATTATGAATATAGAGGTTTTAGTACCGGGTGAATATATGGGAGACGTTGTAGGCGATTTAAATTCGAGGCGGTGTAAGATAGAATCAATACACGATAAACTGAATATTAAGGCGATAAAGGGTTTTGTGCCTTTATCGGAGATGTTTGGATATGCAACCGCGCTTCGGTCGCTTACTCAGGGCAGGGGAATATACACAATGGAACCTTCTTATTACACTGAGATTCCAAAGCATCTTTCAGAAAAAATTATATCATTACAGTCTTCTAAATTAAATACCTAAAGGAGGATCCTATGGCTAAGGAGAAATTTATACGTTCCAAGCCTCACGTAAACGTAGGAACTATAGGTCATGTAGACCATGGAAAAACTA
>JAGVOB010000213.1 GCA_020052955.1 Candidatus Omnitrophota bacterium
TTTGCCTGCCCGCCGCTTTGCCTTGGCAGGCGGGGATTTTGATATGTCATTTTGATATTTAATTTTTGATATTTGAATTTGAGATGATAACTCTATTTAATAAACAACACAATATACTAACAATATGTATTTTAAAAAATTAGAATTATTCGGGTTTAAAAGCTTTGCCGAGAGGACCGAGCTTGTATTTGAGCCGGGCGTAACCGCCGTTGTAGGCCCGAACGGCTGTGGAAAGAGCAATATAGCGGATGCTATCAGGTGGGTTCTGGGAGAACAGTCTGCTAAAAGCCTGCGCAGCTCAAGTATGGAGGATGTAATATTCAACGGAACAGCTACAAAAGAGGCTTTAAATTTTACAGAGGTCTCTTTTACCCTATCAAACGAGGAAAGAATCCTGCCTATTGATTTTGACGAGGTTGTAATTACGAGGAGGCTTTTTCGCTCCGGAGAATCCGAGTATCTCATAAACAAGGTACCCGTCAGGCTTAAGGATGTGACGGAACTCTTGATGGGAACAGGCATTGGCACTGAGGCATATTCTCTTATAGAACAGGGCAAAATAGATTTGATATTGAGCTCAAAGCCCGAGGAAAGGCGTTTTGTCTTTGAAGAGGCGTCCGGAATAACAAAATACAAGTCTAAGAAAAAAGAGGCATTGAGGAAATTAGAGCAAACAGAGCAGAATCTGTTAAGGGTAAACGACATAATATTAGAGGTAAAACGCCAAATAAACTTTATAGAGCGCCAGGCGAAAAAGGCCGAGGCTTACAAGGAACGTTTTGAGGAGCTTAAAAATCTCGAGGTTAACCTGGCAACCAATGAATACAATAAATTCTCAAATCAGAAATCAGCCCTTGAAAGCGAACTTAAATTATTAAAGGACTCAAAATCACAGATAGAGGTATTATATAATGAGTTAAAAAATAACATTGATTCTTTAAGCGGAGACTTAGAGGTTCTCGAAAAGGAGCTTGGCTCACTTGACAGAGAAAACCTTACGACGCAAAATCAGCTTAAGCTAAATTTAAGCAGGCTCACCAGCAATGAGGATAGAATTGCTGAATATACGGATAATATCTCACTACTGGAGAATGAAGTTAAGTCCTTAGAAAACAAAATTTCCTTGTTGGAATCTGAGATTAAAGCTGCTAATGAGGAGTTAGAAAGAGTTGCAAGGGATAGAGAGGAGAGGCAGAAGGAAATTTTTGAAAATGAGAACAAGCTCCTCGAACTGGATAATAGCATTAAAGATAACGTTGGTGCTATAGCCAGGGGTAAGGTTGAGCTTTTTGAATTTGCCTCGAAACACAGCAATTTAAAAAATGAATTGGTAAAATTAGCAGCCAACCTTCAAAACGTCTCAGCAAGGCACAGGAGGTTAAATGTTGAAAGAGAAAATGTTCTAAAAGAATACAGTAGCCTTGAACCCAAAGTAAATTCTCACCTATTAGAATTAACCTCACTTAAGGAAAAAGTGCAGTCTCAAACAGATTCTTTTAATCAGACCCAGGGAAAAATCAGCAATTTAGAAGCGCATATAAGAACCTTAGAAGATGCTGTAAATAAGAACAATACAAGACTTGCAAGCTATGAATCAAAGCTCGAATTTTTGCTGGATTTAAAGAGAAGGCATGAAGGTTTTTCGGCAGGTACAAGGGTTTTACTGGAGGCGCTGCAAAACGGCGAGGTTAGCCGAAACGGCGTTTTAGGAGTGCTCTCAGAGCTTATAGAGCCGGTAAAAAACTTTGAATTGACAGTTGAGCTCGCGCTAGGCGGTAATCTTGAGGGAGTTGTAGTCGAAGAGGAGCAGGATGCAAAAAGACTTATACAATTCCTAAAAGAGAAAGGTGCCGGAGTTGCAAAGTTTTTTATGCTTGGAATTTTTAATAACTCTTTACCCCTTTTGATAGGAGAGGACAATGAGATAAGGCCAATATCTGGTTTTATCAAATGCGACGATAGATTGAAAAATCTTATAGGCTCGCTTTTAGGAAATTGTTATTTGGTGAAGGACATAGATACCGCCCTTAGGATGTGTAAAGATAGAAATGTCAGATTTATAACAGAGAATAAAGAAATAGTAGAACTCGGCTTGATAACTACGGGTTATTCTGCCATTAGCGAGGATACCAGTATTTTAACGCGGGAATCCAGGATAAAGGAACTATCCGAGTTTATTTCCCAAACGAAAAGGGAAAACAAAGACATAGCAGATAAAAAAATTGTTTTTGAAAAAGAGCGGGAAGACCTAATCTCCAGTCTTCGCGCGCAGGAAGATGTGTTTAAAGCCGAGTCTCAGAAACTTCTGGCAGAGGAAAAGGAATATGAAAGTCTGGGTAATTCCATCGCCAGGCTCAAAGAGGAGCTTTCGCTGGTGAACTTAGAAATAGATGAGATTACAGATGAGGAGGCATCTTTTAAAGAAAAAGAGCGCTCTATAAATGAGTCCTTCCTACAGGCTGAGGACCAGCAAAAAAAATTAGATAGCACCATAACAGATTTGCAGAGGTTAATTGAAAGAAATCTAAAGGAAAAGGAAGGTATCCTGCTTAAGCTTACACAGGATAGGACGCTTTTATCGGGGATATCAGATAAAGAGGCAAATTTAAACGAGAGCCTTCGGAAACTAAATCTTAATTTTGCTGAACAGACGCAAACAGCCCGCTTAAAAACGCAGACTGCGTGCGATTATAAAGACAAATCAAAATCGCTAAAAAAAGAGGCACAGGAGCTTGAGGCTGTAAATGAGAAATTAACAGAGGCTATAAATAAATATTCCGAAGATTTAAAATCAAGATTTTTAAAGAAAGACCAGATGACAGCGCAAATTAAAGACATTAAAAGTTCTTTGTATATAAAGCAGGGTGAATTTGATGCTGCAAACAAGAGATCACAGGATATAGAGTTAGAACTCACAGAGTTTAATCTGAAATGTGAGAATATAAAAAATAGAATAAATGAGATTTATAAAACGGAGCTTATTAGCGGTGTTCAGGATGAAGCCCTGGTAAGAGAGGATGCTATTAAGCAGATAGAGAGGCTAAAAGCGAAGATAGAATCCATGGGCACGGTAAATATGGTAGCGATAGAAGAGCACAAGGAGCTTGTTGAAAGATATAATTTTCTAGAAAGCCAGAATCAGGATCTTGTAAACGCCAAGGAGTCACTCTTAAAGGCTATAACGACTATAAATAAAACCACAAAAGAATTATTTATGGAAACCTTCCAGAAGATACAGGTGGAATTCAGGAATTTTGTAAGGCTTCTTTTTGGTGGGGGTGATTCAGAGCTCTTGCTTATAGACAGAGATGATGTATTAGAAAGCGGTATAGAAATAGTAGCGAAACCCCCGGGGAAGAAGCTGCAGAATATAATGCTATTATCGGGCGGAGAAAAGGCTCTAACAGCAATAGCGCTGCTGTTTGCAATTTTTAAGGTCAAACCCAGCCCCTTCTGCGTCCTCGACGAGATAGATGCTCCGCTGGATGAATCAAATGTGGGCCGCTTCAGCAAGGTCCTTCAGGATTTTGTCAAGATGTCGCAGTTCATAATCATAACACACAACAAGAAGACTATAACCATGGCAGATGTGATGTATGGAATTACCATGGAGGAATCCGGGGTTTCTAAAATTGTCTCCGTGAAATTCAGCGAGAGCGAACCGCAGGAAAAAGAAACTCTTAAAGAAACCGTATGAAGTTAAATGACAAATAACAAAACTCAAAATTCAAAAATTGGGTTTATTTTGTCATTTGCCTGCCCGCCGGACAAGTTTTTTGGCAGGCGGGAATTTTGTCATTTGGCATTCCAATAATATGCCCGACCAAAACCCTGCTGTAAGTTCCCAGGATTGCAAAGATATCTTCAAGGATATAACAAAACTAGGCAGCCAGATATCTAAGACCGAACGATTCTTCAGCCTGACGGGTTCGCTTGAGAATATAACAGGCGCGCTTATCAGGGTTGTATTCGTATGCCTGCTATGCGGGACTATTTTAGGAGTAACGCTTTCCGCCGTGGATGAGAAGTGGCTTTCTGGTATACTGTTCGGTTTTATAGTCGTGCTTTCCGTGACTTTTTTTGTGGAGGTTGTAAGAGCCGTTATTATTAAATTCCTAAGGATATTTTTTAAAATAACGCCAAAAGATATTTTTGTTCTTATCTTAACGGCTATTCTAGCTATGGCGGGGGCATCTTTATTCCTGTTGGTTATAAATTCATTTAATATACCGACAATGCTAACCAATAAAGCACCCCTCCCTTTAATTATAGCCAGCTTTATATTAAGCTTTTTGATAATGGGCACCATAATCCTCTATACAAGGCTGTACAAGATGCTGAACAGGACTTTAGAGGAGCTCCAGGAGATATATTTCGAAACCGTCTGCGTCATATCAAACGCCATAGATATAAAAGACCCCTACACCTGGGGCCACTCCGCAAGAGTTATACTGTTTGCCTATGCAATAGCGAGCGAGCTTAACCTTAGCAAGCGTGAACTGGACATGATAAATATAGCGGCGCGTTTTCATGATGTGGGAAAGATTGGGGTACCTGAGGAGATATTGAGAAAGCCAAGTTCAAATTTAAGCGATGAAGAATGGAGCAGGATAAAGGAACATCCCAAGATGTCAGCCAGGATACTGGAGCCCCTCAAGGGCATAAGGGACTGCATACCGTTTGTAAAGCACCACCATGAGAAGTTTAATGGCGCAGGCTACCCGGAAGGCCTTAAAGGAGATAATATACCCGAAGGCGCCCAGATTATAGCGCTTGCCGATGCCTTAGATGCTATGACTTCAACGAGGTCTTATAGAAAGGCGTTATCGTCGGAAGAGGCAAAGGAGGAGATCTTGTCATGTTCGGGTACTCAATTTAACCCAAGGCTTATAGAGGTATTTAAAAAAGTATGGGGAAAAGGCCTTTTTAAGGACAACAAAGAAGTTTAAGAGATTATTATAAGCTTATGAATCATAGATTAATGCACAATGGCCGGTTCCTTCGCAAAAGCTCACCTCAGTACCGAGCACTTCGGTGCGAGGCAGGACACTGAGCAAGGCGAAGTGCAGTATGAGTCAGACGGAAACCTGTTATGGAAGGCTTTATATGGATAATATTAATAACAGTAGATTCTCCGGTTTTATAGAGTTAATTATAATTATTGCGATACTGGCTACTATGGCAGCTGTGGCTATCCCAAATTTTAAAAATGCCAAAATACTAAAGGATGCCCATGATTGCATTGAGAATTTAAAAGAGATTGCCTATGCGAAGGAGCAGTGGTCTATAGACAATAATGCCCCGGAAGGGACGCTCTTACCGCACGATTTATCAGAGATAAGCGCATATATAAAGGGCGGGATTAAAGGCTGTCCTGCGAGTGGTGCCTATACCTACAACACTGTTGGCGTAGATCCCGTATGCAGTATAGGTGTGGGGCTAGACGGTATGCCTGATACCTCAGACGATCATATCCTAACAAAAAACAAACCTTAGTCAGATTAATACCATAATCAGTAATTTGAGATTATTGAAAAACCCAACAATCTCTGATTACAACGATAAAGACACCGATTACAGAGATAAGGTTATCGTCGTTAATCGCCGTAATCGTTTTCTATAAATCGTTGTAATCAAGAACGTTGATGAATTTTTCAACACTCTCAATTTCCAAAACAGATGGTTTTATTCTTTCCTGATTCCTTAGCCTTATATAAAGCCAAATCAGCAGTTTTTATCAGCTCTTTCTTAGTCAGTGCATCTTTTGGAAATGTAGCAATTCCGGCGCTTATGGTTAGAGTTTTTTTAGGCCTTAAATCCAGGTTTATAAAATCAGATTTTTCAATTGTCGTCCTTATTCTTTCGATTATATTATAAGCCGTCTCTTTCGTCGTAAACGGGAGTATAATTACAAACTCCTCTCCGCCGTATCTGGCCGCAATATCTGTTTCTCTGATAGAATTTTTTATAATATGTGCTACTTTAGATAATGCCCTATCGCCGCTCTGATGCCCCAGAGAATCGTTATAACCCTTAAAGAAATCCAAATCCATCATAACGAGGGAGAGGTCCTTACCCTCGAGGTTTGATTCCTTGAGTTTTTCATCGAGCACGGTCTGGAAATATCCGTGATTGAATAATCCGGTCAGCGAGTCAGTATTAGACAAAAATACGGTCTTTTCATAAAGCCTGGAGTTTTCTATAGCAAGGCCTGCCTGATTTGCGAACATAGTCAAAAGCCTTATATCCTCTTTTGTTATAGGTCGCTTTGTATAAAGATTGTCCGCAAGTATTACTCCTATAACCTTATCCTTCGCCTTTAAAGGTACGGTAACAAACTCAGTTGCCTGTAATATTTTTATACTGCTGTCATCCATTTTTTCTTTTGAAACATCCTCTTTTATTTCAAAAGGCATACCCTCAAGGCAGGTTAAGGCAAGAATCCCCGATTCTTCTTTAAGAGGCAGTATAATATTTTTTACAAGGTTATTTAACTGTGGGTCAGTTTGTGCATTAAACTTATCATATGCGGATATCAGGTCATCTAAAGTCATCTTTTCTGAATCTATAAGATGCCATATGTTCTTAGCATCTTCACCTGTGTCCGGGCCTATCCCCATCTTTCCTTCAAGCGTGTTTTTCTCCTCATTTACCAGAAATAACATAGCCCTGTTAAAACCAAGACCTTCATGCGAGGTTGCGCCTGTCAAAATAATATAGAGTATCTGTTCCAGCTTGAGAGTTGTCCTCATCGCGTTGGAGATCTCGTATAAAACTATTAATCCTGTTTTGGATCTGTCAGAATTATCTTCCATATCCTTTTGTAATCCATCCCCTTTTATACATTCGCAGCCAGCGAAGTCCCGAGTCCGCTAAAGGCGGACGAGGGGAACAATGGCCGCTCAGTATGAGCCATACGGAAACCTGCCAAGGAAGGCTTTATATCGCTGCATATTATATCAACAAA
>JAGVOB010000034.1 GCA_020052955.1 Candidatus Omnitrophota bacterium
AAGCTATCTACACACAAGTACTTTGTAGGATTATTCATAACAACAGAAGGAAGTTAAATTACTTCAGTATGGCGGTTATTTGAATTTATACGCAAAGCCAGTATGATAGAAAGCTTTAGATAATCACTGAGGAAAAAAGTCCATTTAATTTTCCAACAGCCACTTCCAAACCGGCTTTATAATTATTTTCTTACCTTTAAATCTTAATTCGTCTTCTTGCCCCATGGTTAGGATTAGCCCTTTTCTGATTTTTAATTTTTTCATTGACTCTAGCAAACCGGCAATCTCTCTGTCTTTATTGCTTTTATTTAAGTCAAAACAGACCTGTATTGATTCTGCGGCATTTATCCCCTCTTTTATCACAAAATCACATTCATGGTCTTCTGAAAAATAATAAACTTCTTTTCCTCTCCGTTTTAATTCCAAAAAGACCAGATTTTCCAGCAGCCGCCCATAATCTTCCGAAAATCTAAATCCCAGATAACTGGCTAAAGCATTATCGATAATATACACTTTTTTTGAAGAACGAATCTGTTTCTTTAAAGAATAATTGAATCGAGAAACTAAGAAAGACAGGTAGCTATTCTCGAGATAATCGAAATACTCTTTAATCGTGGTTGGACTGGAAATGTTCAGCAGTTTCGTTAAAGAATTAAAGCTTATTTCGCTGGAGAGATTTGTAACTGCAAGATGTATCAATTCTTTTAAATTCTTTTCACTGGATAAATTATATCTAACCAAAATATCCCTATAAAGAATATTCTCATATAATAATTTTAAATAATCTTTATTTTTATCTTTGAGATATTCCGGGAATCCGCCCTCTAAGAGATATTCCTCAAAATATCTTTTAAGAGCAGCTTTTGAAGAGGCATTGTAAAAATAATTGCCTTCTAGCTTAAAGCCTTTGAATTTTAAAAATTCGCTGAATGAAAAAGGATATACTTTAACCTCTAAATACCTTCCGGTCAGATGAGTTCCCAGCTCTCTGCTGAGCATGGTTGCATTTGAACCAGTCACAAAAATTTTTTTTCTATCGTCATTTAACCTTCTGACAAATCTTTCCCATCCGATAACATTTTGGATTTCGTCAAAATAGAAAATGTCTTTTTCCCCGTACAACTCAATAAAAGTCTCATAAAGCAATTGGAAATCATCTACTTTAAAATCAATTAATCTTTCATCATCAAAGTTAAGATAATAACCGGCATGAAGCGACATAATTCTTTTAAGAAGCGTTGATTTGCCGCATCTTCTAATCCCCGAAATGACAATAATAAACCTATTTTTAACATATTTCTCTAAAAGGTTTTCATTATCCCGAGTAATCAAGCCTGGCTCGGTATAGCTTTTATTTTGTCCAATTATAATCTCTTTTAATATTTCTCGGTTCATAATAGGTTTATTTCCAATTGATATATAAATGTATCTATTGCAAGTGGATACTTTTATGGCAAAGTCTCCATTATCAATGGATACTTAAAAGGTTAATTACTGAATAAAAGACGTGTTTGAGGCATAAATTTTAACTTCCCCACCGCAACCTTTAACAATTCCTTCTTCTTTCTGAAGATAAATGTTCACCGACTATTTCCAAATCGCCTTCAAAGAGGCAAACCTCACAAAGGCAAACTTCAGAAGGGCAGACCTCGAAGAGGCAAACCTCAGAGGGGTAAAAGGTTTAACTAAAGAGCAATTACATTCAGCTAAAAACTGGGAAAAAGCTAAAAACATTCCTCTGGAGCTGAAGTGAAGTATAGGTGGCTTTGAATACCTCCTAAAACTACCTTCCCATAACGCCATCCACACTGGCGATTTGGTTACCATAGCGCCATTACTACTGGCGTTATAGGAACATTTATAAATAGAAAGGTCTTTCTTTGTTTAAAATGGACATTCAGGAGCTAAAAATACAGAACATTTGGTGGGACAAAGACATCAATCTTGACTTTCACCTGCGCAAATTAGCGGGAAAAAAGTACGCTTTCAGCCCCAAAATTATTCCGATAGAAGAGCTCCTGCAGGAAAAAAGCGGGATATACACTTTAATTGGTCCTAGGCAAATCGGAAAAACCACTTATCTAAAACAAATAATCCGCGAGCTTTTGTCTCACTACCCCAAAAACAACCTGTTCTACTTTTCCTGTGAGAACATCACTTCGGAAAAACTTAAAGAAGCCATTCTTTTTTTCAGGAGTAATATTGCAGAAAGGGGTAAATTATTCATCTTCTTAGATGAAGTTTCATTAGTAGAGGGATGGGAGTTGGTTGAGCTAGAATTATACAACAAAGGTCTCTTAGAACAGACCATAATTATAAACTCTGGTTCTTCTTCTGTAAACTTAAAAAAATCATCAGAAAAACTGCCGGGCAGGAAAGGCAAAGGTAAAGTGTATTATTTCTTCCCTCTATCTTTTAGGGAGTATGTGTTCTTAGTAGAACCTAAAGCTGAAGAGATGGACAAAAAACCGTTGATGCATCTGGATTCATTAAAAAAACTATTTCACAAATATACCCTTGCCGGCGGATTTCCCCAGATAATTAATGAACAGGCTGCAGGCAGTATCGATGATTCCAAATACGACATTTATCGTGATTGGATTGAAGGAGAAATAACCAAATTTGGCCGCTCGGTTAATTATGCCTATCAAATACTATCTCGAGTTATGGAAAGCAGGACTTCGCAGACAAATTGGGAATCCATTGCTCAGAATTCAACCATCAAAAGTCACACTACTGTCTCTGAGTACATTGACTTATTAGATTCATTATTCATAACTAAAACTGTGAGCTCCATCGGCAGCGATTTGAGAATTGGCGTTGCCAAGAATAAGAAAGTGTACTTTTTTGACCATTTCCTGTTATCAACAGTCGAAAAGAGTTTGCTTAAAGTGAATGATTATTATGATTATTATACCCACAAATTAACTGATGAAACTTATTTATCAAAGATTGTGGAAAATATCGTTTTCTCTAACCTTATCAAACATATTGTAAACCGAGGATATAGCATAAACAATACTTTATTCTACTGGAGAAGCAAAACCCAGCAAGAAATGGACTTTATAGTGTATGTCCGGAAAAAGAGCACTAAAATTATCGTTCCTTTAGAGGTAAAATATTCCAATAATGTTTCTCGAAGCAGTATTCAGACTTTCAAATCCATTATTCTGAGCAAAGATTACTATAGTGATGAACACAAAATATTCCCCTGCCATTTGGTATTGTTCCAATTAGATAAATTTGTTAAAGTATGAATCTTTGCGTTAATTAGTTTAATATTTAGGTAGAGATTCATATTCTATATAATCCCCGATAGTGATAAGCTGCTCACAATGCTCAAAGACTATTTCCGCTTAAGATAAGATTACTGCCAAAAATAGACTTAAATTGCGGGGAATCTGAAGTAATCTTTTTAAGGCATAAGCATATTCGTAAGAAAAGAAGGTGTAAACAATGTTCCTAACCAAAAATAAAGAGTATCTCCAGTTATTGCATGAAATCAAAGATAGAGTTCGGTCTGCTCAGATAAAAGCAGCTATTTCTGTTAATAAAGAGCTGATAGGATTGTATTGGGATGTTGGTAAGATGATTAACGAAAAGCAAGCAAAAAGTCAATGGGGGGATTCAGTTGTGGATATGCTTGCTGGCGATTTGAAGCGCGAGTTTCCTGATATGAAAGGATTCTCCCGAGCAAACCTCTTTGGTATTCGTCAATGGTATTTGTTCTATTCAACGATGGATGAAAAAGTCCAACAACTTGTTAGACAATTGCCTTGGGGCCATAATATGGTCATCGTGAACAAAATAAAAGACTCATCAGAAGCCGTCTTTTATCTCACTGAAGCCATTAGGAATAACTGGTCAAGGAATGTCTTAATTCATCAAATCGAGAGCGGATTATATCAGAGAAAGAGTAAAGTGTTGCATAATTTTGAAGCCACGTTGCCTGCACCACAATCAGATTTAGCAAGACAGACTCTTAAAGATCCTTATATCTTTGATTTTCTGTCGTTAGGTGAAGAAGCACAGGAACGGGAAATTGAGAAAGAATTAACTAAACACATTACTAAATTTTTATTGGAATTGGGTGCGGGATTCTCATTTGTAGGGAGCCAATATGCTCTTGAAGTATCTGAACAGGAGTATTACATTGACCTGCTATTTTATCATTTGAAATTACGCTGTTATGTTATTATTGAACTAAAGAATGGAGAATTTAAGCCAGAATATGTCGGAAAATTGAACTTTTATCTTTCCGCAGTGGATAAGATATTGAGACATGAGGATGATAATCCTTCCATCGGGATTATTTTGTGTAAAAGCAAAGATAGAATTATTGCTGAATATGCACTTAAAGACATGAGCAAACCAATTAGTGTTTCTGAATATAAAATTGTTCGTTCTATTCCTGAAAAGCTTAAAACAAGCCTGCCGACGATTGATGAATTAGAGAAAGAGTTATCAACACCATGTAAAGATAAGAAATCTAAATCTATTAAGAAAAAAAGGTGAGATAAGCTAGTAGCATGAAAGAAATCAATTTTGAAAGAATATTTCCATTATTTATAATCCACTAAAAAATGCTCAAAGACTATTTCCGTTTAGCCTTGCACAGCGTCAAACAGCGCAAAATGCGTTCTTGGCTCACTCTATTAGGCATCTTTATCGGCATTGCAGCGGTAGTGGCTTTAATTTCTCTTTCTCAAGGGTTAGAATCCGCCATCAAAGAACAATTTGTGAAATTAGGTTCAGATAAAGTGATTGTACAAGCGATTGGCTCGGGTTATGGTCCACCGGGATCGGGAGCGGTTGCTCCGTTGACTAAAAGTGATTTGGACGAAATTAAAAAAGTAAAAGGAGTAGACCAGGCTTTTGGTAGATTAATCCGTTCGGTTAAAGTGCAGTTTGACAAAGAAGTAGAATATACGTATGCCGTTTCCGTTCCAGATGATAATGAAGATCTGCAGTTGGTTATCGAAGTTAATAATTACGAGTTGGAACAAGGACGGATGCTGAAAAAAGAAGATAAATATAAAGCAGTGCTGGGGAAAGATTTAGCTACAGATTTGTTTGGAAAAGAAGTTCAGCTTCAGGATACTTTAGAGATTGAGAGCAAAGAATTCAAAGTTGTCGGCTTACTTAAAAAATCTGGCAATCCTCAACAGGACGTGGCTCTAGTAGTTCCGGAAGCTGCGCTGGAAGAAATTTTAGGGATTGAAGGCACCAAAGATATGATAGCAGTGGAAGTTAATCTCGGAGAAGAGCTGTCAACTGTTTCCGAGCGCATAAAAAAAGAGTTGCGTAATCATCGTAATGTAAAAGAAGGAAAAGAAGATTTTACCGTAGAAACTCCGGAGAATATTTTAGCTACTCTGACTACGGTTTTAGCGATTGTGCAGGGAATATTGGTTGGTATTGCCGCAATCTCTTTGCTGGTGGGAGGAATCGGAATTATGAATACTATGTACACTGCTGTTTTAGAAAGAACGAAAGAGATTGGTATTATGAAAGCTACCGGAGCGAGAAATCGTCAGATTTGGTTTTTATTTCTGACTGAATCTGGATTGCTAGGTTTATTAGGAGGGATTATCGGAGTGGGTTTGGGGTTGGGAATAAGTAAAACTGTAGAATATGCTGCTTATCAAATTTACGAAGCATACCTGATAAGAGCGGATATAAGCGGGATTTTAATTGTAAGCATGTTACTGTTTGCTTTTGCCATCGGTGCAATATCCGGAGCTCTGCCGGCGAGACAGGCAGCGAAGCTGAAGCCGGTGGATGCGTTAAGGATGTAAGAATAATCTCTTTCGTTCAAAATATACTGTTAAAATCTTCAAATTAGATTTATCTGATTACTTCAACAACAACTTAATTTTATTGGCAAAATCAACCGCCTCTTCCCTGATTTGTTCAGCTAATTTCTTTTCAAATTGTTCGTGAATATCATAACACGCTTTCTCTCTTAGCTCTTTTGAAATACCTAACGTTTCAATATCTTCTCGGTCTAAAGAACTAGCGATTAGTTCAACATCTTCTTTTTTCAAGTGCTTTCTGCGAATGGTAATGATGGTAAATCAGAAATGCTAAAGTGGCAGAATGATTTTTTGAGGTGAATCCTTCTTTACTCATTAAAGCCAAAGCGGCATGATAGATTGCATAATAATAAATACTAATCACCCAATCATAAAAATTATCTCCTCCAAATACTTCTGGAATTTCATCTTTATGTTTTTCAATAATCCAATTAGCAAAAGTTAAGTTATGGTCAGTTCTTTTTAGATGTAATCTTGATTCATTTGAACTTTTCTTTAGAATATTTTTCCTAATATAATTATCTAGCCAAAATTTACATTCTTTCTCATCTTGTAACCAAAGCTTCCAATTAGGTTTCCTCATCTATTAATTGCCTCCACCATTCCATTCCAATTAAAATCATCTTGTCTTTCTTAAGCTTTTTGAAAAATTCTTTGGTTGGATCATGAAATGATTCTTTGAATTCTTGGTAGCTAAGATAAACCGGATTTAATTGGGTATTAGTTTTCATACTAATTTTCTTTGCGATATTCTCAATTCCTTTTGAATCTTCAACTTTCTGAAAAACTAATAATAGGTCAATATCTGAGTTTTTAGTATAAGTGCCATTCGCATAAGAACCAAATATAATCGTAATCACCGGTTTATCTTTTAATTCTTTTAAGAAATCGCGGATAGATAACATTATTTTTGTCGGAAGCTTTTCAAATCGGGTATGTTCAACAGTGCTAAGTGCCAAATTGAGCCTTTCTTTGGAGTAATCCAAGAAATAGTTTATTTGATTTCCCGATTTCTTCTCCGTAATTAGCTTGCTTATTTTTTTAAGCCCGTAATCTATAGAAGGCATGCCTAATTTGAGTTGTTTGGAGAGTCCTCTCTTATGAATGCCCGGATTAAGATAAATTTGTTCTAAGATGCGAATTTCTGTTTTGTCATACATTTTATATCAATTGTCATAAGAAATATATCATTCATATATAAATCTTTGCGTTTTGTTGGTCTCTATAAGATTCTACCGGCACAGTCCGTTTTGTGAGTGATAGCACCATATCCACCTGAAAACAAGGACGGCTTTGCCGTCCTGTTTTCATTTAATGAGATGCAACT
>JAGVOB010000091.1 GCA_020052955.1 Candidatus Omnitrophota bacterium
ATGTATGTCATCCTCTCCTCCTTGGTTTGGTGTTTGTTCTTCTACACCATTATACCACTCGGGTGAGCTTGACACTTTAACATACCATCTCAATTTCATGGTTGTTACTTAAAAAAGAGTGGGAATTTGTAGGGAGAGAAAAAATACTATTTAGGTATTTAAAAGCCAATTTGTTATTTTGTATCCTTGAAAAAATCCTCTGGCTTGAGGCCCTGGATATTCTTCTTGAATTCTTCTACCTCTTCCTCGGTTATAGGCTTCTTGATTACGGGGCATTTCTGGAACACCTTGTCATCTATATATATAGGAGAATTCGTTCTTACGGCGATTGCCATTGCATCCGAAGGCCTTGAATCCACTTCTATCTTCTGGCCATCTTTAACAATGTGGATAGCCGCAAAATAGGTATCATCCTTGAGGTCTGATATTATAATCTTTTCCACCTTTAAACCCACATCGCCTAAGATATTAACCAACAAATCGTGCGTCATGGGGCGAGGCAACTTCTCATTTTGAAGCTTTAGCATTATAGCATTACCTTCATTTACGCCTATCCAGATAGGCACAAGCCTTACGCCTCCCAGCTCCTCCAGGGTAACTACATACTGACCAAGCATGGGGATAAGGATGAGCGAGAATATCTTAGCTTCTTTGGGCTGTTCCATATTTAACTCCTATAGTTTATTTTTTATCATATGTTTTATTTATTGTCAAGGCGCATATTCCATTATAGAATTACTAATTATATAACACTACTATTATTAAAGGACATATATGATTAAACAATTAATACCCCCGGGATTTTGTTTGAAATGCGATATTTGCTGCAGATTTCTGGACAGATTCTCTCAAATGAGGCCCTATTTCTTATATGAAGAAATAGAAAAGGTGGGGAAACATTCTTTAAAACCCTTTAAAAAAGGGAGAGCTTTGCTTATCAGCCTGATCAGGCACAAAAATATGTACATATGCCCTTACTTTTATCCTAAAGAAAATAGTTGCGCCATATATAAAATACGCCCTTTTGACTGCAGGTTATATCCGTTTTTACTGTCACATAAAGATAGCGGGATATTCTTGTGCGCGGATTTAAACTGCCCGTTTATAAACAAAAATATTAAAAGTAAATCTTTTAAGGACTATATATCCTGCCTAAAAAAGATATTCTCTGATGAAAAGCTTATAAATAAAATTTTAAAAAATAAAGCCCTTATCGGAACCTACGTAGATGATGTAGTCTTCCTGGCAAGGTTAAAGAGGCTGTCTAAAAAGCTGCATGCACATAAAGAAAAACCTTAATCTAAGTAAGCTAACCAGTTATAACCAACCCCTCTTAGGGCTATTCCTTAATAAACAAAAGCATCTATTATCCGCATACTCCTTCGCAAATATCTACATCTGGAAAGATATTTTTGATTTCTACTGGGGAGTGTCTGAGGGCGCTTTGTGTATATACGCAAAATACGGCGCTGATATATTTATGTATATTCCGCCAGTGGGTAGCTGTAATATAAAAAGGGCCTTAAAAACGTCTTTTAACCTGATGAAGGCTTATAATAAAAATGCAGGGACTATAAGGATAGAGAACATCGAGAAAAAAAACGTATCTCTATTTAAAGAGCTTGGATATAAAATAACCCTTAAGGGGTACGAATATATCTATGATACAAGGCCGCTGATAGATTTAAAGGGTGATGCCTTTAAAGGGAAACGTTCATCCTGTAACTATTTCGCAAAAAATTATAAATACAGGTATGAAGCCTTTAACGAAAAATATACGCAAGGATGTTTATCTCTTTATAAAAAATGGCAGTTTATGCGTTCAAAAAAATACAAAAGTTCATACTATCTCGCTCTTTTAGATGATAGCTTTTGGGCTCATAAATGCGCTATCTCAAACTTTAACAGGTTAAAGTTAATAGGGCGTATAATCAGGATAAAAGGTCGCCTTAAAGCCTACACCTTCGGATTCAGGTTAAATGAGGACATTTTTTGTATATTATTTGAAACTGCGGATTTGTCTATTAAGGGGATATCCCAATTTATTTTTAGAGAGTTCTGCGGGGAGCTAAAGGATTATAAATTTATTAATACGCTGGATGACTCCGGACTGGATAATCTTAAAAGTGTAAAACTTTCATATAAACCGGTTATGTTAGTTCCTTCATATACAGCTACTCTACAAAATTAGCTAACTTATTACGCGATACCCAGCGTCTTTTTAATCTCATCCTTATCAAAACCTATTATAACCTTACCACTTATATCAATCACCGGAACTCCCATCTGGCCTGACTTTTCTACCATCTCGCTTGCGGCTTCCTTGTCGAGCGAAACATCAACATCGCTAAAGGCAATATTATTCTCTCTTAAATACTGTTTCGCCATCTTACAGTAAGGGCAAGTGGGGGTTGAGTATACCTTTACCTGCTTATCCATATTGAACCTCCACTTTTTTTATGTTTCCGTTAACTTATAATATGGGTGGCAAGGTTTGTGTTTGAGCCACACGTTGATCTGCCAAAGTTCTGTGGCGGATCATCGAGCGAAGTCCGCCACGCTGGGGCGGACAAGCGTTGCGGCGAGAACCAAACCTTCCTGCCTGCCGGCAAGGCAGGGACAGGACCCATTTTCATTTTAAATTAACACTGCCTTTCTTATAATAACTTACTATCTCCTTTGTCAGCGATTCTATCGTATAATCTTTTGGTTGAATAATTGCCTTTATGCCATAAGAAGTCAGAGTTGCCCTGGTAATTGGGCCTATTGCGGCAAACTTTACCCCCTTAAGCAGATTTCTTAACTCACCCTTCTTAAACCCACCCATAAACCCATGGACACATGACGGGCTTGTAAAGGTTATTAGGTCTAAGCACCTTTTTTTTAATAAGCTCTTTATTTGTCTTAAATATTTCTTTGATAAAACTGTAATATAGCCATAGACATAATCAACTTTTGCTCCCAAAGCCCTAAGAGCGCTGATTAGATTATTGTCGGAAAAACTTGAGCAAACCATTAGAACTTTTTTACCGGAGATATTTATCTTCTTAAACTCCTCCATGATGGAATCTTTACAGAATTTCTTTGGCATCTTTTTTACGTTTACACCAAAACTCTCTATCGTTTCTTTTGTTTTTGGCCCTATAGCGCATAATTTTACGCCCTTAAGAGCCCTTATATCCATGCCCGATAATCTCAAGCTGTTGAAAAAAGAATTCGCTCCGTGCTGGCTTAAAAATATAACCCAGTCATAAACATCTATTTTTTTTAGGTAACTATCGAGTCTTTTTGAACAATCATCCTTTCTTATTTCTATCGTTGGCAAAATATGAGTAACCGCCCCGTTGTCTTCAAGAATCTTCGCTAATTCTATTGCCTCTTCCCTGGGCCTCGTTATCAAAACGCCCTTTCCGAAAAGTGGGAGTTTTTTAAACCAGTTAAACTTTTCACCCAGCCCTACCACTTCCCCTACGATAACTATGACAGGCGGCTTTATCTTTTTAGCCCGCGCCCTTTCTGCGATATCCCCTAATGTACCTATCAGAATCCTTTGAGTCGATAGCGTGGCATCCTTAATGATGGCGCAGGGTGTATGCGCTGGTTTTCCGGCCTTAAATAAACGTTTAACTATCAAAGGAAGGTTTTCTACCGCCATATACAAGACTATCGTGCCGCTCTTTGCCAGGCTTTCCCAATGAAGTAGGCTGGATTTTTTCATAGGGTCCTCATGGCCGGAGACAAAAACACAGCTTGAGGCAAACCTGCGGTCGGTAAGGGGAATACCGCTAACACAGGAAGCGGCGCTGGCCGCTGTAACGCCGGGGACAATCTCGAAATCTATTTTATTACTGACTAAAGAGTCTAACTCCTGAGAAAGCCTGCCAAATATAGAAGGGTCTCCATTCTTAAGCCTGACTACTATTTTGCCCTCCCTTGCTTTTTTAACCATAAGGGCATTTATCCTTTTTTGAGAAATGAGGAATCCGTTTGAATATCTGGACTTGCCTAACCTATCACAACAGATAAGCTCCTTTGCCTGCCTTGCCTCTGACAATATCCTCTTATCCACAAGATAATCATAAATAACTACATCTGCCAGGTGCAAGATTTCAGAGCCCCTAATTGTAATTAAACCAGGGTTCCCCGGGCCTGCCCCGACTAAATAAACCTTTCCCCTTTCCATATTTTTTACTTAAGCACCTTCTTTATCATTTCTGCTAGATTACGCGCTAATTCCAATGCCTGCGAAATATCCCCGCAGATGCTCTTGGAAATTTTTCTTTTTCCGTCAGGGCTTACGATGGCAGCTTTAATCTTTATGATGTTAATCTTCGCTTTGGCTAATATTCCTACGGGAGATCGGCAACCCCCTCCCAGTGTATTTAAAAACTCTCTTTCTGCCATAGTTTCTATAAAAGATATCCTGTGATTAAGGGGCTTTAATAATCTCTTGATTTTTACATCGTTATCCCTGACAACAATAGCTAAAGCGCCCTGACCCGCTTGAGGCAGCATATCCTCCTCTTTAAAAACCTCTGCTATCCTATTCTCTAAACCAATGCGCCTTAGCGCAGCCTCTGCTACAACAATACCGTCAAGATCTCCTCTATCGAGCTTTCTTATCCTTGTATCAATATTGCCTCTTATAGGTTCTACCCTAAGATCATTTCTCAGGTTCAACAAAAAGGCATTCCTTCTTGGGCTAGAGGTGCCAATCCCGGCGCCCATAGGGAGATTTTTAAGCCTTAGAGAGGACCTGGATATAAGCACATCGTATGGGGATAGCCTTTTGGGCACGCAGGCGATAGCTAAGCTATGGGTAAGCTCTGTGGGGAGGTCCTTCATGCTGTGCACGGCAATATCTATATCGCCGGATATAAGTGCACTGTCAATATCCTTTGTAAATACACCTGCTGAATCAAAAGCGGCCAGGGAGAGATTTTTTGAGGTATCCGCTTTGGCCTTTAGCCTTCTTATCTTAAATCTGTAGGTAGGATAGAATCTTTCAAGTTCATTTTTTATCTCTTCCGCCTGCCTTATAGCCAAGATGCTTGACCTTGAACCGATAATAATGTATTTTTTTCCCATAGTATTTTCAGAAAATTTCTTACCTCTTTATCTATAATACGTTCTGCTAAAATCGCCTCTTCTTTTCTCCTTTTTATATTTTCCTCTATTGCATATCCTAAGTCATCAATATTATAAAGTATTACATCGCTTATAAGCCTAACAGATTCTTCTACATCTCTGGGTACCGCGAGGTCTAAAATAAAAAGCGGATTTTTTCGTCCCGACATAACCTTTCTTAAATCTACCTCCTTTAGAATCAGATGAGGGCTTGAGGTGGAGCATATTACCACATCCACATCGAATAATTCCTCAGCGAGCCTGTCAAACCTTGCTATTTTACAATTTAATTCTCCTGCCAGAGATAATGCCTTATCATAGGTTCTATTTGCTATTATTACCGTATTAACGCCTTTTTGCTTCAGGTATGTTAAAAGGAGTTTGCCAATCTCACCTGTCCCGATAACTAACACAGAGAGATTTACAAACCTGCCGAATTTCTCCTCTAATAACTTTATAGCTAACGTAGCTATGGAGATGTTACCCTCTGAAATTTTAGTATCGCGCCTTATCTTCTTGCCTATTTCGATAGCTTTATTAAATACCCTGCTAAGCGCGCTATGGGTTTTCCAAAAGGCCTTACTATAAATATACGCCTGCCTTATCTGCCCTAATATCTGATTTTCCCCTAAAACCTGCGAGTCAAGGCCGCTTGCAACCTTAAACAAGTGCCTGATAGCAGATTCATTTTCAAGGCTATATAAATAATCCGAAAAATCCTGCTGTTTCTTCTTGTTAAAGCCCTCTATAAATTGTTTCAAATATGCCCTGCCTAAAATTTTATCCTCTGCCTCAACGTATATCTCAACCCTATTACAGGTAGACAATATCACAGCCGAAGAAATAATATTGTATTCCGCCAGGCTTTTATAAGACAGCTCGAGCAGATTTTTTGAAAATGAGAGGTTTTCCCTTATTTCTAATGGCGCAACCTTATGACTAGTCCCTATTAGTATTATATTCATAGCTTACTAATCTTAGGCCAATCTTCCCTTATCTTGTCTCTCAGCGCCTTTGCAAGGGCTGGAGATTTTCCTGCCGTTGAAACTGCTACAGTTATGTTTTCCTTTTTATATATCGCAGGCATAATAAAACTAGAGAAATCCTTGGAATCCGCTACGTTTACAAGGGCTCCCGCGCTTATGGCGTCCATAGAGACCCTGCGGTTTATTTTAGAAGAAGATGTCGCTGTAAATACTATATCTGACTTCCTTATAAAACCCTTTTTGTAAGGCTGTTTTTTAAACAGTATTAAACCCTTGCTAACCAGACTTTTTAAACTACCGGTAATTTCCGGGCTTATCAAAATTACATTGGCGCCGAATCTTAGCAATCTCTTTATCTTTTGCTGGGCGATGAATCCTCCTCCTATAACGATACATCTCTTTCCGGATAAGTTTAGGCTAATGGGCAGGAAGGTAAAAAGACGCTTCTTCATAGAATCAGATTATACTATGCTATAATAAAAAGACAATAACCATAGAGTTTAATACATATTAAATTGAGACTGTTGCAAAACCTTTATTTGACGCAGTCTTGAAAGCATTGAAAAGAAAGGCTTTTTCAACACTCTCAAATTTCAAAAAATTATGCACCTTTAAGCACTAAGGAGAGTTTTAGAATAATCCAGATTATAGCCGCAGAAAATGAAATAAAAGCACAGAATAGGAACGCATACTTTAAACCTATAAACTGCCACATAAGACCCATAAGTAGGCTCGCTATAAAAACAGCTATAGATTGGACTGTATGGAATATGCCGTAGGAACTTGCAAGTAGTTCTTTTTGCGAAATACTGGCCACATAGGCTCTTAAAAGCCCATCAGTAATACCATAATATATTCCATATATAGAAAAAAGAAGCCATATATAAAAAGCGCTGTTTGCGAAAGCAAAACCCATATATACAAGAGAATATATAATAAAACCGAGAATTATAAGGCGCGCCTTACCAATTCTATCTGCCAGGATACCGCTTGGAATGCTTGTAATGGAATATATGCTGTTAAAAATAAGCCAGAGGATTGGTATAAATCGATTTGGTATATTCAAACTCTGCGCCCTTAGTATCAAAAACGCATCACTTGAATTGCCAAGTGTAAATATAAATGTTACAAGCAAAAATATTTTAAACTCTTTATTTAACCCCTTAAGGCTGAATAAAAAATTTTCTTTTTTATAATTTTCTTCCTTTGGCCTTCTTTCAATAACAAATAGGATTATTATAACTACGGCTAAAAAAGCTGGTATGGACGCTACTAAAAATATACCCCTTAGATTATCCTTAAAAATAGGGAATATCAAAAAACATATAAGCGGCCCTATTACCGCGCCAAGTGAATCCATAGACCTGTGAAACCCGAACGCCCTTCCCAGCGTTTGGCTTGTGGCTGAATCTGCTATTAACGCGTCCCTCGGGGGTGTGCGTATTCCCTTTCCCAGCCTGTCGGAAAACCTTATAAATAATGCATGATATCCTGTCTTAGAAACAGCAAAGAATGGTTTTGAGATTGCGGAAAGTAGATACCCGCATAATACGACTGGCTTTCTTTTCTTAAACTTGTCCGAGAACCATCCTGAAAAAAATTTAGCTATACCGGCGGTTGACTCTGCTATGGCCTCGATCAAGCCTATAAATGCTTTATTTAATCCGAGGGTGCTTGATAAAAATATCGGCAGGATCGGATAAATCATCTCAGATGAAATATCCGTAAATAGACTTACCAAACCCAGAAGGAAAACGTTTTTATTTAATCTGCCGGGTTTATGGACACTCAAGCTTTCGTTCTGTTGGGTTTTATCTGGAGAAGTTTAAGGAGGTGATTTCTTTCCTGACTAATAAGTTCTTCAATTATGGACAATTCACCCTTAAGGATGGTTTCCTTTAACCCTTCGTAAAATATTATAGAATCTTTTTCAATGCCTATGCCGAAATCAATTATCTCCTCGGCTTTTTTAAAGGAACGCGCAAGACCCGCCGGATCCTTGGAAGCGGTAAATATATTATCGCCGGCTAAGGCTTTTAAATACAGCTGGTATTCTCCGGGATAGGCCTCCATCATCTCAGCTGGAGGAAGGTTTTTTAATATCTTTTTAAAGGCCTCCGAGTGAGCCTTTTCTTCCTTTGCCAAAAATTCGGTAAGCTCTTTTAATTCGTAAAATCTTGAATCAGCTGAAACCTGCCTATAAAACTTATAGCCGTTTTCCTCTATCAAAATAGCACTACTTACAATATCTGAGGCCTTAAATAGAGCTGACATAATAATCCTCCCTTTAAATTCTAAATATACATCTTACTGCCTGGCCTTCTGCTTAAGTACCTTAAGCGTAGGCTAAGGCTTATAAGGTGCTTCTTTTCTTCCTTTAAAATATCAACAAAGGCTTTTTTGCCTTTCGGATTTTCGCTGTTTTTAATGGCTTCGGTATAAAAGAGTATTGACTCTTTTTCAGCCTGTATACCAACCAAAATCGCATCCTTTGAAGAGAGTCCTTTAAACGAATTTTTTGTTATTAAATTTATATCAAATATACCTGTTGATACAAGCGCCCTAAGATAATCCGATACCTCTTCGTCAACCTGCGATGTTATTAGATGTGAATCTTTTAAGCTATCGTGAAGTTCCTTAAAACGCCTATAATGCTGTTTTTCATCCTCAACCAACTTTAAAAACATATCTTTTGATTTAATGTCTCTTGCAAGCGAAATCGCCTTTGTATAAAACTCTATACCGTCCTTTTCCAAATTCATAGCCACCTTTAATGCTTCGCTATCCGCAAGATACTTAATCATATTATTTGACCCCTTCAATGAGTCCACCCAAGGTGGATGAATTGAATCCCGAAGCTTACACCAAAAATATCAAATAGATTTTTGGTGTGCTTAAGCAAGGGATAAATTTAACCAACGCCTGCCGCAGAAGTCTGGCTGATACCTTCATTTGCCCTCCTCCTCACTTCCGTGCTCATGGACATGCGAAGAGGTTATTTCTTTTATAGTGGAAGGGAGCCCCTTCTTTTTATAATAATCATCGATGGCATAGCGGAGTGCCTCTTCAGCAAGCACTGAACAGTGCATCTTTATCTTAGGAAGTCCGCCGAGCGCCTCAGCCACTGCTCGGTTTGAAATCTTTAACGCTTCTTCAATGTTTTTTCCCTTCACCATCTCTGTGACCATAGAACTCGTCGCTATTGCAGCACCGCAGCCAAAGGTTTTAAACTTTGCATTTGTGATTATGCCTTTTTTATTTACCTTAATATAAAGCCTCATTATGTCTCCACAAACAGGATTTCCCACATTCCCTATCCCGTCAGCATCCTTTATCTCGCCCACATTTCTTGGATGGGCGAAATATTCCATTACTTTTGAGCTATACTGTTCCATAAAAACTACCTCCCTTAAAACTTATAAAGCCTTCTATTAGATTTGATGCTTTTTTTATAGCCATTTTATCTTTTTTGATATCTCCCTTTTCATCTATCCCGTCAACAAATATACCTTTAACATATTTTACATTATGGACATCAAAAAATGCCCTTACGGGCTTCTCAATGCATTTAAAAACCTCCATGCCCTTACCTCCTCTTACGGATATAAAAATCCCTTTCTTTGTTTTTGTTACCTGCTGCGTCTTTTTAAGAATATATTTTTCTACCCATTTAGACTGCGAGCGGTCAATAAGGATTTTTGTTTGGGCGCTTACACCTAAAAAAAATACGGGAGACGCAACAATAATAACGCTTGAGAGTTTTATTTCTTTGAAAACCTTATCAATATCATCTCTTATAATGCACCTTCCGGTTTTATAACATTTATTACACGCATTACAAGGTCTAATATCAAGATCGGCTAACCGTAATGAATTTGTGTTAAAACCCGATTTATTTAGATGAGAAAGAACCTTCTCCATAAAAAAATCGGTGTTACCGCCCCTCCTGGGACTACCTAGGATTCCTAGTATTCTTATCATGCTATATTGAGAGTGTTGCAAAACCCGTGCTTTAGGCATTTTTCCGGTGAGCGTATTGAAAAGAAAGACTTTTTCAACGCTCTCATATTATGAGTGCCGGGGAAGAATTAACATCTTCCCCTATTATAAAGCCTTCCATAACAGGTTTCCGTATGGCTCATACTGCACTTCGCCTTGCTCAGTGTCCTGAGCTTTTGCGAAGGAACCGGCCATTGTTCATCC
>JAGVOB010000132.1 GCA_020052955.1 Candidatus Omnitrophota bacterium
ATGTATGTCATCCTCTCCTCCTTGGTTTGGTGTTTGTTCTTCTACACCATTATACCACTCGGGTGAGCTTGACACTTTAACATACCATCTCAATTTCATCTTTCACTTCTTCTGGCTTGATAAATTCCATGCAATTCTTTTTCTGGAAACATTCTGAAGCTAAGCAGGGGATGCATTTATAAGGTGACCTTGGTAATAGCTTTGTTCCTCTCTCATAAAGATAAACCTCTTTGGAGGAAGTCGGCCCGAAAAGGGCTACTATCTTTTTCTTCAGGGCTATGGCTAGATGCATTCCCAGGCTGTCATTCGTAACAATCATATTACACGAATTTATCCAATCCATATATTCATACAGATTGTTCAGGCCGCACTGCCAGGATATGGAATATTTCTTCTTTAACAAAGTGCCCAATTTTTTCCAATATTTATTAGGCCACGCCTTATTCGGCCACTTATCGCCGACTGCCCAGTTGAAACCGATATCAAACTTAATGGAGCTTTTGGGCTTATATCCAATAATATATTCCTCCCTTTCCCATCTCTTTCCTATCATGGATGCCAGGGCATCCTGCCAATGCCTGTGGCTACCCTTCTTCTTTTCCAAATCAAAACAAAGGCTTAAAACCTTCTCGGCCCCATCATACGCCTGGGCAATGCCTTCGGTATCGTCAAACCTAAAACCGAATCTTCTCCAGGCATTGATTGAATCGGAGAATGCGCAGATACCCGGCCCTTTTTCCAGATTTATAACCGTATCAAAGCGCTCACGCTGCAGCTGTAACACTGATTCAAGATTAAAAATCAAAATACGTTTTATGCGGGGATTATCCGCTAGTAATGGATATGCCTTTTCATCCACAAGCCAGCTGACATCTTCGCTTTTAAGAAAGTTTAATATAACCGTTGTTCTTAAAACGTCTCCCAGGCTTGTGGTTGTTCTTATCTCCTTATCCAGGGTTTCTGAATAACCTAATTTTATTATTAAGACTTTGGACATTGTCTATACCTCCAATGAGCGCGCGACTTATGCCCGCCTGCCATCGGGCAGGGAGTGAAACGAGATAAGTCGCTCTTCTTTGAATAACTTCTCTGTTTGTGCGAATTAATCCCGCACCTTTTTACTACGAAGTATCTCTCCGAGGTAGAAAGGTGCGGGGTCAAATTCAGACATGCAATTTACGTTCACTATAGTTCCGTAAATTGCGTCTTCATCTGACCTCCGCAGAATGTTTAAAGGTATCAACCCTAAGGCCCTTCAAAAATAGCCCGGGAAAATCCCTCGCCCTTAGTTTAAATGGGTATATTTTGCTTTTAACCAAATACATCTTAGTCAGGATATATGCCATAACATATATAATATTATTTGGCATATAAATAAGATACTTCAATATCAAGTTCTTCAGGCCCGGCTTCCATACAGCCACCGTTCCTAAAAGGGATAAATTCTTTTGAATCTTTTTTTCCCTTTTTGTAAAACAATCCAGCGGCGATTCAAACATATATGACAGATGTATTTTATCATAATCTGCGCCAAAAATGCCATTTTCTCTACAAAAATCTCCTAACTGCGTGCCCGGATAAGGATGGCAGATCGGAAATTCGGCGAATGTGACTTTGCATTTTATATTCATTTCGACTGTCGCAATATCATCCTGTATCTTTGACTTTGGCAGTGCAAGAATACTATTTGCAAAAGTACTTATACTATATTTACGACATAGCTCAAAGGCCTTATAGATCTGCTCGTCGCTCATATTCCTTTTTAAGACTTCATTTCTTAGATATGAGTTTGCTGCCTCTATGGACATACTGACGGAGACGCACCCCGCATCCTTAAGGGTTCTGATTATTTCTCCATTAACCAAATCCGGCCTGGTCAAACAATGGAAGGGAAGCTTTATTTGTCTTTTATATTCCCTGCAAAAGTCTTCAAGCCACGGGTCGTTTGGATAGGTAAATATATCGTCATAGAACTTTACAAACTGAATGGGATATCTTTCCCTCACATAAATTATCTCCTCGATGCTTCTTTTGACAGACTTTCTTCTTAGATATACCCCCCTATTCTTGTACATATTTCTGAACGAATGATTAAAACAGTAAGTACAATTATACGGGCATCCCCTTGAAACCATAAAGCTTTTAATGGGAAACTTTCCCATTTCGGTTGTTTTATAAAAAATATCCCTGTCCGGGAAGGGAAGGCTGTCTAAATCAGGATAAAAATTGCGCACCTCGTTATGTTTTGTTTTGGTTATAATATTTTTTATGTCCGATATGTCTTCTTTTTTTTCTAATCTCTGCAATAACTCCAGAAAGGCCTCATCGCCCTCGCCTATACATATTGCATCCAGAGTTGAATTATATATACACTCGGGGAAAAAAGTAGCATGCGGCCCGCCCATAACTGTAAATATACCCGGAAAGCGATTTTTGATTTCCTCGTTTACCCTTAGATAATATTTATGCTCTCCCGTGGTAGCGCTATAGGCGATTACTTCCGGCCTAATGATCTCTATCTTTTTAAATATATTCTCCCGTGTTAATATTCCTAAAAAGGTCTCGTGGCCCTTGGTTTTTGCTATTGCGGAAAGCTGCATGATACCCTGTGGGTCTATAAAATCTATCATCTTAACTACAAATATGACCTTCATTTATAAAGCCTTCCATAACTTCTCGGGCTAAAGCCCGAGGTTTCCGTATGGCTCATACTGAGCGGCCATTGTTCATCCGCACCCTAAAGGGTGCGGTTTTCTGGCCGCGAATGTATGAATTACCCTTATATTTTAAATCAATGAGAATATCGTTTAATATAATCTCTTCGTGCTTATCGGTATTACCCTTATAGAATAACGGCAGAACCTCGTTATCCCCAGAGGTAAACCTTAATCTGGCATTATAAATACCGCCCTCTATAGCCGAAGGTATAAGTATATAGTTATGCTCCTTTATAATCTGCCCCTTTTTCCATCCGCTCGGCAAAAAAATTCTATATCCGAGCATATGGGATCCCTGTAATGCAACTTTACTATTCTGATTTATAAGCTGGATCAAAAGGCGCAAGGGCTTATACATATCATCTAACACCTTCCAGTAATAAATCATATGCATTAATCTGCCGGCTGAGTTCTGGCTTTGGCTATATTGAGAGCCAAACCATTGCCTCGCTGGCTTATGCCCTTTATCGATTAAGCAATCATAGCCCATGAATATTATATTATTATTTATATTAACATCCACAATATTCTCTATTTTGGGGGAGGATGTAATTTCACACAGATTATACCCGTCCCGCTCATCCTTTTTAAACAACACCACGTCGTCTATCGCTCTTATTGCCCTCCAGCTCCCGTTTATAAGGAACGAGCGTATATTTTCAGGCGCCGCAGGAGGAAAAAATGAATTAAGCATTAGCGGTTCATTAAAATCTATCAATGCATATTCCAAATCTTTGGGAGGCTCATATTTTATATCTGTATACATCTTAAAACCGGTTGAAATAAAATGCATCGAATAAAGCCTGCGTCTCTGCGCTAATTTTGGCAGAAACTGAAATGTTGCTATCACGGATGCGTCTTTAGGGATCATCTTTACCAGCTTATCTTTCTCCCTTGCCAGCTCATCTATGCGGTAACCATTCGTATAATCCATAAAGTAAAATTGGGGGCTTCTCGAATAGGCCCCGGATGATATTATAATTATAAAAAATATACCCAATAATACAACCTGCCTATTGCGTATAGCCTTATACGCCAAGAGCTTGTTAAACCCGTTCACCAGCGAATAAAAAATAAAGGGGATTAAGAGGGCGGTGTAGTGGAAATAAATCGATGCGTGAGTCCTCGCCTGGGATAACAAATTCTGCATAAATATCGGCAAGGCAATCAATAAAGCCCCCGGGCTTAAAAAAGGTATAAAACCTACGGGGCCAAATAACTGTAAGAGATATGAGGCCTTCCTTTGAGTGAAGGCATATTTAGCGGCCGCTATCGGGTGCATTACTATTGTCCTTACCATATTATGTATGCCTGTTCCAAGGTGCTGGTAATAAAGGCTGAATATATACCCGCCCTGATATAGCTTTGCATCCTTTGCGAAATAAGGAATAACGACCTTCACGGAAACAAAAAACCATATAATGCCCAGCAGGGCTGGCGCAAGAATCCATCGCTTAGCCCTTCTTCTTAAAAGCGCATAGATACCGAACATAAAAACCACCAGGCTTACGTTTTCTTTGCAGATTATAGCAAGGAAAATAAATATTATGAACCTCCTGAAATTCTCCTTCTCGAAGTAATAGATG